>CAMDPE010000144.1 GCA_945903795.1 Lutibacter flavus
TGCAAATATTCCTGTAACTTTACTGTTGATATATCTTTTGGATCTATGCTTAGCATTTTTTTGATTTTTAACAAATATAAATATTTCAAGGTTAAAATAATATAGATTTTATTTTTAAGTTATAGGAACTTATACTTTATATTTGAATATGGCTTCACAAAAGAATACGCAGATAATCCGTTGGACAGTTATTTTGTCTTCATTTATCATTGTTGCCCTCATTCTTTGGAATACGTATGATTTTTTTCAAAAATTTAAACATGAAGAACGCGCCAAAATGGAAATTTTGGCGAAGGCTTATGAACGATTCAGCAGCGCCAGTTTAAATACAGATATTTCGCTGGAAGATAAAATTATTGTGAACAACCACAATATTCCAATGATTATTACCAATGAAAAAGACAGCATCACCGAATGGGCAAATTTAGATTCCGTTAAAGTAAAAAAGAAAAATTATTTGGAAAAACAGCTTTTTTTGATGAAAAGCCAAAACAAACCCATAACAATAAGCTACAAAGGCGAGGATTTAAAGCAATACATTTACTATCGAAATTCGGATTTATTAACCAAATTAAAATATTATCCTGTTGCGCTAATTCTTATTTTATTTTTATTTGCCAGCGTTATTTACCTGTTTTTTAAATCGAATAAAGTAGCGGAGCAAAACAAACTTTGGACAGGAATGGCGAAAGAAACTGCCCATCAAATTGGCACGCCATTGTCATCACTGTTGGGTTGGATTGAAATTTTACGCCTTGAAAACACCAACGAAAATACCATAAAAGAAATTGAAAATGATGTTGTGAGATTAAACACAATTGCGGAACGATTTTCGAAAATTGGCTCTATTCCCGAATTAAAAGAACAAAATGTGGTAGAAGCAACCAGCGCTTCGTTTGACTATCTGAAACTAAGAAGTTCCAAACAGGTTATTTTTAAATTTGAATCTTCCAAAGAAACTATAAATGCAAAAATAAATTTGCAGCTGTTTAGCTGGGTGATTGAAAACTTGGTAAAAAACGCCATTGACGCCATGGAAGGAAAAGGAAAAATTTCCCTTGCGATTACCGAAAACGAAAAAAATTTGACCATCACCATTGCCGATACAGGTAAAGGAATTCCAAAACATTTGCAACACGAAATTTTCACGCCGGGTTTTACCACCAAAAAACGTGGTTGGGGATTGGGATTGTCACTCGCAAAACGAATTATTGAAGACTACCACAACGGTAAACTTGCCGTTTTAAGATCGGAATTGGGAAAAGGAACCACTTTTGCGATTACGCTGAAAAAATAATTTTATAAATTGGCTGAAATCGATTTGACAATCGCTTCAAATTCTGCAGGCGACAAGATTACTTTATTCATAAATTGTATATCCTGCATCGCTTCCAAAGGAATTAAGTGCACGTGAACATGAGGCACTTCAAGTCCTATAACAGCCATTCCAATACGTTTGCATGGAATTGCTTTTTCCAAGGCAATGGCAATTTTTCTAGAAAAACGCATTAAGCCATTGTAGGTTTCTTCATCCAACTCAAAAAGTTTGTTTGCTTCTTTTTTCGGAACCACCAATGTATGTCCTTTTGCATTCGGATTTACATCCAAAAAAGCATAAAAATCGTCGTTTTCAGCAACTTTATACGATGGAATTTCCCCATTAATGATTTTTGTGAATAGTGTGCTCATGATTTTTATTTTTACCCAAAATTAATAAACCCTTTTCAAATAAAAAATTGAAAAGGATTTATACAGTTATTTAAAGAAAATTTATCCTCTGGTAATTTCCAAAATTTCAAATTCCATCACGCCGCTTGGCACCTTAATTTCGGTGATATCGCCTACTTTTTTACCCAACAATCCTTTACCGATTGGTGAATTTACCGACAGTTTTCCTTCTTTAAGATTCGTCTCAGAATCAGCCACCAAAATATATTTAAATTCTGCTTTGGTCACCGTGTTTTTTAATCGTACAGTTGAATGAATCAATACTTTTGAAGTATCCAACAACGATTCATCAACAATTCTTGCATTGGAAAGCACTTCTTTTAATTTGGCTATTTTCAACTCTAACATGGACTGTTCCTCTTTGGCCGCGTGGTATTCGGCATTCTCGCTTAAGTCACCTTTATCTCTTGCTTCAGCAATATCATTACTTATTCTTGTACGTTCAACACGCTCCAAAAACTCCAATTCGTCCTTTAGTTTTTTCAACCCTTCTTCTGTATAATACGAAATATTACTCATAACTTACTGTTTAAATAAATACAAAAATCTCACAACTGGAAACCCAGAATGAGATTTAAAACAAATGTACAAAATATTTGTAAATTGCAACCGTTTAACAACAAACTTGATTTAATAACTATGCGTAAGCTATTTTTATTGTTAACTCTGGTGATATTTTTTTCTTGTGAAAAGAACGACACCAACGATGTTTTGCCCGATGTTTTTGTCGAAGAAACCATCAACCTAAATTTACCGCAGTACATTAATCTTCAAACACCTAGCGGCTTTGCCTATACAATTGGCGGCATTAAAGGAATTGTTGTTCAAAATACCGGCATTGGAAATCCGCCCTACAAAGCATTTGACCGTGCTTGCCCAAATAACGACTGCGCAACGCCTATGAATTTTGACGGCAGTTTAAAATTAAAATGCCCCTGCGATAACAGCGAGTACAGCATTATAGACGGATCGCCGCAAACAGCCGGAAATAATCATTTTGCAAGAGAATATCGCGTGATTGTTCTAAATGAATCAACATTAAATATTAGGAATTTTTAACTATTTCTAATTTCTTTATAAAACGAAACCAATTAAAATAATATTTATGGGGTTCCCGCCGAAAAGGCGGTCGTGCTTTTCGTTACAAACTTTTTTACTTCGCTAAAAGGCAAATCAAAAAAGGTTTTACACTTCAATCACTAACCCAATAATTGTTAAATCAATAATAAATTTCTTATAAACTTTATAAATTGTCGTAATTATTAAAATTTAGCAAACTTTATTAAAAACAGATTGGTATTTTTGTGCCAAACCTATATAAAGTGAAAAATTATTTCTCATCAAATTTTAGATTGGGCGTATTGGGCGGCGGACAATTAGGGAAAATGTTGTTGGCCGAAACGCAAAAATTCGATATTTATACCTGTATTTTAGATGCATCCAATGAAGCGCCCTGTGCACAAATTTGCAATGAATTTCACCAGGGAAGTTTAATGGATTTTGACACCGTTTACAACTTCGGCAAAAAAGTGGATTTGTTAACCATTGAAATTGAACACGTAAATATTGAGGCGCTTTTAAAACTTGAAAAAGAAGGTTTGGCCATTTATCCGCAGCCAAACATCTTGCAAATAATTCAGCATAAAGGCAAACAAAAAGATTTTTTCAAAGAAAATAACATCCCAACTTCGCCACATAAACGGTTTTCGTCGCTGGCAGCATTAAAAAAAGAATCGCTAACTTTTCCTTTTGTTTGGAAATCAGCACAATTTGGCTACGATGGCACAGGCGTTAAAATTGTGAAAAATGAGAACGATTTAAATTCATTGCCTGACAATGAATCAATTACAGAAGCGTTAATTCCGTTTAAAAATGAGTTGGCTGTAATTGTCGCCAGAAATAAAAACGGAGAAATAAAAACATATCCTGTAGTAGAAATGGAATTCCATCCTGAAGCCAACCAGGTTGAATATGTCATTTGTCCGGCCAGAATTTCAGAAGAAGTCGCCGCAAAAGCAATAAAAGTTGCCTTACACGTTGCAGAAGCTTTATCACCTATTGGCTTGTTGGCCGTGGAACTTTTTCAAACCGAAGACGACGAAATCCTGGTAAATGAGGTAGCGCCACGCACCCATAACAGTGGGCATTACAGCATTGAAGCATCTTATACCAATCAGTTTGAGCAACACTTGCGTAGCATTTTAAACCTTCCTTTGGGGAATACCGACAGTAAAGTTGCCGGAATTATGGTAAATTTGGTGGGCGAAGAAGGTTTTTCAGGTGATGTTATTTATCAAAATATTGAAAAAATTCTTGAAATGAAAGGCGTAACGCCACACATTTACGGAAAAAAACAAACACGGCCATTCAGAAAAATGGGCCATGTAACCATTGTGAATAACAATTTAACCGAAGCGAGAAAAATTGCGGAAGAAGTTAAAAATACAATAAGAGTAATCAGTAAATAAAAGCATATGAGCAAAGTAGGAATTATTATGGGAAGCAGTTCGGATCTTCCGATTATGCAACAGGCTATCGCTATTTTAAAAACTTTTGATATTGAAACTGAAGTAGATATTGTATCTGCCCACCGAACTCCAGAAAAACTTTTTGACTACGCAAAAAATGCGCACACTCGTGGAATTTCGGTCATTATTGCTGGTGCCGGCGGTGCAGCGCATTTGCCCGGAATGGTGGCATCTATGAGTCCGTTGCCTGTTATTGGCGTTCCAATAAAATCGAGAAATTCTATTGATGGCTGGGATTCCGTACTATCAATTCTCCAAATGCCAAGCGGAGTTCCCGTGGCAACCGTTGCGTTGGACGGCGCCGAAAACGCTGGTATTTTGGCAGCTCAAATTATTGGAAGTTCAGACAAAAACATTCAAAATAAAATTATTCTTTACAAAGAAGCCTTAAAAACCAAAGTTTATAAAGCTTCCGAGGAGCTTAAAAATAAAAAGAGTTAAAGTTTCGTTTTTAACTAGAAACAACACAACATTTTAACAATTATACGATTAAACATTTCATAATGAGCAATCCATTATTAGCTGTATTTAAAACACCATTTGATACGGCACCATTCTCAAAAATAAAAAATAAACATTTTAAGCCTGCATTTATTGAAGGAATTCAGCTGGCAAAAAACGAAATTGACGTGATCACTAACAACAGCGAAGCACCCTCTTTTGAAAACACGCTGGCGGCAATGGAATTTGGCGGAGAAAAACTGGACCGGATTTCAAGCATCTTTTTCAATTTAAATTCTGCCGAAACCAGTGAAGAAATTCAGAAAATCGCCCAAGAAATATCTCCAATACTTTCTGAATTTTCAAATGACGTAAAATTAAATGAACCATTGTTTAGAAGGGTCAAGCAAATTTATGAGGAAAAAGATTCGCTTCATTTAACCACAGAACAAGACACTTTATTAACCAAATCTTATAAAAGTTTTGTTCGAAACGGTGCCAATCTAAA
This sequence comes from Lutibacter flavus, assembly GCA_945903795.1. Classification (GTDB taxonomy): domain Bacteria; phylum Bacteroidota; class Bacteroidia; order Flavobacteriales; family Flavobacteriaceae; genus Lutibacter; species Lutibacter flavus_A. The sequence continues at coordinate 5,206 of CAMDPE010000144.1, forward strand.
TGAAAAGGACAAATTGGAACTGCGAAAAATTGATATGGAACTTTCCAAATTAAAATTGACTTTTGGAGAGCATGTTTTGGCCGAAGGAAATGATTTTGAGCTTCATTTGACCGATGAAAATGATTTAAAAGGCCTGCCAGAAAATACCATTGAAGCTGCGCAATTGACTGCGAAAGAAAAAAATAAGGAAGGCTGGATTTTTACATTGGATTATCCGAGTTACATTCCATTTATGACCTATGCTGACAATAGAAAACTAAGAAAAAAAATGGCCGTTGCCTTTGGTGCAAAAGCATTCAGAAACAATGAAAATGACAATCAGAAAACTTTATTAAACATTGTAAAACTTCGACATAAAAGAGCAAATTTATTGGGTTATAAAACGCATTCGCACTTTGTTTTGGAAGAGCGCATGGCCGAAAATCCAAAAATCGTCAACAAGTTTTTAGAAGATTTGCTTATAAAAGCAAAACCGGCCGCAGAAGAAGAGTTTAAAAAACTGTCCGATTTTGCAAAAAAAGATGGCATTAAAAAACTTCAAAAATGGGATAGCGCCTATTATTCAGAAAAATTGAAAAAAGCCCTTTTTGATTTGGAAGAAGAACAGTTAAAACCCTATTTCAAACTGCAAAATGTGATTGATGGTGTTTTTGGGGTTGCTAACAAATTATACGATTTAGTATTTGAAGAAATTCACACTGTTGATAAATACCATGAAGATGTTAAAACCTTTAAAGTAACGGATACTTCAGGCAATTACATCGCTATTTTATATGCCGATTTTTTTCCCAGAAAAGGAAAACGGGACGGCGCATGGATGACTTCCTTTAAAAGCCAATGGATAAAAGACGGCGAAAACTCAAGACCACATATTTCAATCGTATGCAATTTTACCAAGCCCACTGAGAAAAAACCTTCCTTACTGACTTTTAATGAGGTGACCACCTTATTCCACGAATTTGGGCATGCATTACACGGAATGTTGGCAAACACCACCTATCCAAGTTTATCGGGCACCAACGTATTTTGGGATTTTGTGGAGCTGCCAAGCCAATTATTAGAAAATTGGTGTTATGAAAAAGAAGCCTTGAACCTGTTTGCGAAGCACTATGAAACAAATGAGCCAATTCCAATGGAATTGATTGATAAAATTAAAAAATCATCAAATTTTTTAGAAGGAATGCAAACGCTGCGTCAGTTAAGTTTGGGAATGTTGGATATGAATTATCATGCAAATGATCCTTCAACCATTAATAATGTTAAGGAATTTGAATCGTTGTCGTTTAAAAATACCCAATTATTTCCTGATATCAAAGAGAACTGTATGAGTACTTCATTTTCACATATTTTTCAGGGAGGTTATTCATCGGGATATTATTCCTACAAATGGGCGGAAGTTTTGGATGCAGATGCTTTTTCTTTCTTCTTGGAAAATGGAATTTTTGACAAAGCCACCGCTCAAAAATTTAAAGAAAATGTATTGTCAAAAGGTGGTACTGATAAACCTATGACATTGTATGTCAATTTTAGAGGCAAAAAGCCAACTAACAAGGCATTGTTAAAAAGAGCCGGATTGCTGAAATAATGAAATACAACCTAAATCACTAAATATTGGTTGGTTTTTTTCTTTTATACAAAACCATCTTCTTTTTAAATACACAAAATTATCTGGTTGATTCGGTGAAAATCAATCAGATAATTTTAAAAACCATTTAAATCACTTATCACCTTTCTTATATAGTTTTCTCAACTCAAAAATATGTTTTGAAGGTAGGGATTTTTACTTTTTAGCTGTTAACATGAAGTTAAGTGTTGTCAATCCTTTAGATATAAAGTTTTATTCAAATTAAAACCATTTCAAAATGGTCTATTTTCTTTCTCAAATTAAAGATTGTAAATTGGCTAAATTAAAAATGAGGTCCTTTAATTTTACCCTAAAATTTGATGATTTATTGTGCTTATTTAGAGTAAAACTTATAAAATTCTTTTATTGACTTAAAAGTAAAATAATTTTGAAAACAAAATTTAAAAATAAATGAAAATAATCACCCCAAAACTTATCTTATTCTTTCTCTTAAATTTCATTTTATTATCCTGCACAAAAGAAGATTCCAATGTTTACTCAAGTGAGAACCTCAAATTAATTGACATTAAAATATCTTATTCACCTTTAGAATTAGAAATAGCAAATCTAATTCAAGTACATAGAGATAGTTTGGGATTATCTCCTTTAGGTATTTTAAACACCGTTTCAGGTGTTGCAGAGGGTCATACAATTTATATGATTGAAGCTGGACGCATAAGCCACGATAATTTTGAACAAAGAGTTTTTACTTTAATAAATTACATTGGAGCTAAATCTGTTGGCGAAAATGTTGCATATGGTTATATTACGGCAGACGCTGCAGTAAAAGGTTGGTTAAATAATGAAGAACATCGAAAAATTATTGAAAATCCAAATTTTACACATTTTGGAATATCAACTGGTGTAAATTCTGAAAACAAAAACTATTTTACGCAAATTTTCGTAAAAAAATAACATAAAATTCAATTATTCTGTAAGCTGTAATTTAAAATTTCAACCTCACTTCATTTCACTAAATAATTATCATACCAATTTTTTACAATTGAAATTTATATTTTTTATTGTATCAAAATATAATTAATATAGAAATACAAAAAGCGCATTTTTCATAAAAATGCGCTTTTTGTTGTTAAGAAGCAGCCGTAACGATATCTTGAGAAATTGTCGTCCCCACAACGGTAGTATAATCAAGGATATGTGAATGTTACGACTGCTATTCTTTTGTGCGTCATTGCGAAGTTTTTACAAAAAACTTCGCAATCTGCTATTTTTTTTCTATTTCATTTTTATGATGATGAA
>CAMDPE010000145.1 GCA_945903795.1 Lutibacter flavus
TAAGCATTGGAGAATTGATTACTCTCTTTCAAAATATCTCCATAAGGTAAATTATACACTGCTGTATTAGAAGGTGAAATTGTTGCTAAGCCATTTACCAGACTTCTAACACTATACGATTCCTTGTCTTGTAAATGATTTATTTGCTGGGAACCGTATTCGTATTGAAACATCGCATTATAAGTAAGATTATTACTTAATTTAAAATTTAATTTTGCATAAGTTCGTAACGAAAAATCTTTAGCAACCTTTAAATTTCTTCCAAATTCATCCATTGGGGTAATATTCATACTATACAGACCATAGTTATTTATTGATTGGATAGTAGAATTATTATAACGAGATTCTGCGGTTGATGTAAATGCTGTGCCATCTGCATTGACTAAACGATCATAAGGTTGATATTTGAAACCAGGATTTAAAGCGTTATAATTTTGCAGGTCTGCTTTATTGAAATTAACATATGTACCTAAGTCAACTGTTAACCATTTAGCCAATTCAGTAGCATTTTTTAAATTAATTCCGACGGACTTATCTTCCGAATATTTATCCTCATACTTATTGCCTTTATACGTTATTGATGCATTAAAATTATTATTGGCAGTTGCTTTTCCAAAACTTAAATTATGCTGTTGAAAATACTGATTACGTTTTGCATACTTCTCCATATCGTCATAATACTGATAGCCACTTGCCTCCAAAGCACCCAAACGACTATTCATTTCTGATTCTGAAAGATTGCCTGCATAAAAATTTAAAATAGTTTGCATTCCTTGACTTGTATATACTGCATTGTTTAATAATGATGCAGCATATGTTGCCTGGCTACCATCTGTAGCTTGTAATTTAGGGTTTCCTGCCGCCCACTCTCTTTCTAAACCAATGATATCTCCAGAATCGGTTAAATTACCTGTATAATAATTATATGGTGAGTAAGTTAAAGAACTTGAAAAAGAGATGTTTGTTTCGCCCTGTTTTGCCTTTTTAGTCGTAATCACAACAACACCATTTGCTGCGCGCGCACCATAAATGGATGCTGCGGATGCATCTTTAAGCACTGTAATACTTTCTATATCTTCAATATTTAAATCTGGCAAGTTTTCTTCTAAACTGAAATATTCATTGTATCTCGTCTTCTCAATAGGAAAACCATCTACCACATACAATGGTGTAGTTAATCCGTTCATCGATGTAGTTCCTCTTAACAGCCCATTTTGATATCCTACAACTCGTCCTTCCAGCAATGTACTCAAACTATTTGGGCGTTGTTCTTCAAGATCTTCTGTATTTAATTTTGAAAAAGACCCGGTGGCACGTTCTCTGGATATGGTTTGGTATCCTGTAACCAAAACTTCTCCTAATTCAAGAGGACTTTCCTTAAGAATTACATTAATTACACTTTTACCCGCAACAAGGATTTCTTGTGTTTCGTATCCTAAATACGAAAACACCAACACATTCTCAGGGTTGGGCACTGTTAATGTGTAGCTACCCTCAAAATCCGTAACCGTACCTTTAGAAGTGCCTTTTATGAGGATTGTAACACCTGGAAGCGACAGCCCTTTTTCATCGGTTACTTTACCTGAGACTTGGATAGCCTGCACTTCATCTTCGGTCAATGAACGGGCTTGAGATGACAGTGGCTTTTGTTTGATGACAATGGTGTTGTTTTCGGATAACTTGAAGTTGGCATTGCTGCTTAACAAAGATTTCTCCAATAATGTTGAAACCAGAATCTCTCCTTTTTTAAGTTGTACTTTTGGCGTATCCTTGAACATTGCCTTTGGGTAAATGAACTTGTAGTCCGTTTGCTGTTTGATGATTTTGAACACCTCATCAATAGTCACCAACTGGTCATGATTGATCATCACTTTTTCTTGAGAAAACATGTTTTCTGTTGTGAAACTAAAAGCGGTGGTACAGAGTAAGAAAATAAAGGTTTTCATAATCATTAGTAATAGCCGTTTTTTAACGATGTGACGGATATTAATTAATTTAATTTCCATAAATTTGCATTGTGTTAGTTAGACATTCGTTTAATTATTGCACTCTAGAGGGACGAAGTTGAGACATCGCCAAATGGTTGACTTCGCTCCCTTTTTTTTGTTTACAGATTCTGATATATCAGGATAGTTTAACTGACAATTTTGAGTGCTTCACGTGAGCGAATTCTCAACATTGAATTTCACTACTTTAATATCACTTTTCTATTTTTAATTTGATAGTCTTTGATGACTCCAAAGTTTTTAATGCTTAATAATATATTTTCCAGGTTTTGGTTTTTACCCAATACACCTATGAATTCTTCTGACTCTATAGCCTTGTTTTGGAACTCTACCTCCACATCATACCACCGTGATAACACCGTCATAATTTCTTTAAGTGATTTGCCATCAAAACTGAAAACACCTTCTTTCCAAGAAATTTCATTAAAAGTATCGACCACCGCTATTGATAAGGTATTGTTCTTTAGATTGTAATTGGATTGTTGGTTAGGTACCAGGTTTTGCGTTTTGCTTTCATACTTAACGGCTACCTTTCCCTCAACTAAAGTTGTGTAGATGTTGTTTTCGTCTTTATATGCCTTAATATTGAATTGTGTTCCCAACACTTCAATTTCTTGCGCTTTGTTAAACACTTTAAATGTTGCCCCATTATGTGCGGTACTAGGTGACACTTCAAAATAAGCTTCACCATACATCAACTCAACTTGACGTGTTTTTCCGGCAATAAATGCGACAGGGTATTTTAACTGAGATTCGGAATTCAACCAAACCTTGGTGCCATCTGATAATTGAACAAAAAACTCTCCACCCCTTGGGATCGTCAAATAATTATAAGCAATTTTATCAGCTGCATTGTCTGCCGGATCATATATAATTTGCTCGCCGTTGCTGTTTGCATTTTTAGCCTGATAGGTTGTTCCTTTTTCCAATATAACTGTTGATCCGTCTTCCAAAGTTAAAGTTGCTTTATCAATACCATTCTGAATTTTGTTATTGACAATTATAGGGGCAGAATTTTCTATAATGTTCTTAAATATACTGTCTCTTAAAACATATGTTGATGCCAAGGCAATAACAAGGATTGCAGCAGCGGCAGCGTATTTCCAGTACAATTTTCTTACCGGAACATTTATTTTAGACTTTAGCCTTTTCCAATCAGCCTGCTTGTCTATTTGTTTTGCCAAAATAAGACGCTCTTTAATAAGCGTATCCTTGGTTAAGTTATCGAGAATGTATTGTTTATCCTGAACACTGAACAATTCAGAATTATTTAGGCTAGTAGGTTCTTTATCTTGCAATAGCGATGCTGCCAAATGTTTAGATAATGCAATTATTTTATTAAAAACGAGCATAGTATATTATGGTTATTTATTATAAGACGACAAAATATTTAAAGAGGGTTAAGAAAAGATTAAAAAAAGTTAAAGTTTTTTAATTTTTTGGCAGAGGAATATAGAAATCAGTGATGAAATCCTATAATAAGTCCGATGTTTTTGTTTTATTACTAACCATCCGTTGCAGTGGTTTTGGTTTACATATCTCCACTTAACTTGGGGAAAAGCTGTCAAAAGATCCTTAATTGGTTGATTCGAAAATAAAAGCGATGAGGATGAAGTAGTCTTTTAATAAAGGCTTTAAACGTTTGTAGCCTATTTTCTTTTGTGTTTTAACAGTGTTGACAGAAATGCCCAATTCTTCTGCTATTTCAGCATTGGTAAAGTCTTTAATACTTAATTTTATAATCTGTGCACATTTATTTGGCAATGTGTTGATGGCATTCTCAATTATAGATGAGGTTTCTAAAATAACCACCTCCCGTAAAAAGAAAGGTTCGGTTTCCAATTTTTCCATCTCACTTATGGAAAAATGTTCCGTCGTTTTAACGTATTTGCTTTTTAGATAATCGAGGGATTTATTTTTTACAGCGGTGTAGAGATAAGATTTAATGGTGTTTTCATTCTGAAATTCAATTTTATCTTCCCATATCTTGATAAATACTTCCTGAACAATATCCTTTGATACTTCCAAATTTTTTAGGTAACTGTTTGCAAATAGGCATAGGGACGTATACAGCTTATCGAAAAGACTTTTATATTCTTTTAATGTTAACTTGTACATGTCAGTATTTTGCACTGTCTTTTTGGATTTATCCCTGTCCAAATCTAAATAAAAGAAACTGATATGCAAATAAAAACGGCACAAATAGTCAAGCAATATTTTTAAAATTGATTTTTCGCCTACAATTTTCTAAATTATTTTTTAGTTCTTGTCATATACCCATTTGTATGAAAATACTTACGTAACATTTTTATTTTGATGTAATTATTATAATGGCCAATAAGTGGCCAATTCGGCCAATATTATTACACTTCAGTTACATTAATTGACCCTATTGTGATCCAATTGGCCCAATTATGACACAATTAATTCAGGAAATAATGTGTACCGGCAACAGCTATACTAAATCTCATAATGAGATTGAAACATTGCTTCACTTGTTGACTTTTAAATACTTTATTGTGCAACTAATGTGCAATTTATGTGCAATTGTTTTTTTTGACAGCGGGAAATCTGATTCAAACTTCCAACCGAGTGCGTTAATTTTATTTTTTAAGTTTGTTAACTCACTTATCATTTCTTCAAATGAGGGCGCGTTTTCTTCATAAATCATTTCTTCCAACATCTTTTTGTAATCTGCTTTCCAAGCCGCCATTACTTCGGAAACTGGAATAGGGTTGATGGTTTTCGGTTGATGCTGCTTTGGCTGCCACCGGTGGCGCTATTTTAGCGGCACCAATTTCACTACCTGCCCAGGTGATCACCATCGCCAGTTATCTGGCCGTTGCCGGAACTGTGGTGACTACTGTTAGTCAGGCTGTAGTGTCGGACGATGAAAATGAAACTGAAAAATGATACTCAATGATATTCAAATAAGGTCTGGTGTTGTTGGTGGGACGTTGTTTTCAACTGCTTTGAATATCAGTCCGCACGATTTGTTGTTCACCGCAATTATGTCTGTGATTGGCGCCGTTGTGAGTTTTTTTGTTTCTTATATTTTGAGGAAATTGTTTTCGGATTCAGATAAGTCAAAAAATGCCTAGTGATCTAAATCAGCTAGGCATTTTATAATATTTGTTGGGTTTGTACTAAATCACATTTAGGTATAAATTATAAACATCGTTGGCTGCTGTGCTTCATTATCCAAACTGTCTTTTAGTTGATTTAAAACAATCTATTTAGTCTACACCTAAGACTGTGTTTTGAATTATTTTTTAAGGCAATTATTTACTTTTTCAAATCCGTCTTCATTATCTGAAAGAACTAATAAAATATCGTTTGGTTCAATAATAGTTGATCCATTAGGTGTAATATATTTATCATTTCTTTTAATCATAGCAATTATGGCATTTTTGGGGAATGCTAAGTCCACAATTCTTTTATTCACAGCATAACAATCGGGAGAAACTTCTATTTCTTTCATTGCTGCTTTAGGAATCTCAGAAATAAATTTATCAGTTTCAGAAATTGGTTTTACTTTTTCCGGCAATGCAACATGTAACCATTTTGCAACAACTGTTAATGTTGTTCCCTGAATTAAAATAGATGTTACCGAAATGAAAAACACAATATTAAATATCATGTCAGCATTTTCAATACCAGCCAATAAGGGATAAGTTGCAAACACTATGGGAACAGCACCACGTAAACCTACCCAAGAAATATAAAATCTTCTTCTTAGCTTCATTTTAAAAAAAATCAGACTGATAAACACACTTAAAGGTCGAGCAACAACAATTAAAAATAATGATATAAGCAGTCCAATACCCATATACGGAATAATCTGAGATGGAAATACGAGTAACCCTAATGTAAGAAATAAAACAATTTGCATTAGCCAAGCCAAACCGTCAAACATTTTCAAAATGGTTTTTTTGTGTATCAGGTCTTGATTGCCTAAGTAAACCGCACAAATATAGATGGCAAGAAACCCGTTGCCACCTACAAAATCGGTGGCAGAAAATGTAATGAACATCAGGGCAATAACCAATACGGGATAAAGGCCTTCAAAGTCAAGTTTAATTTTATTGATAATGAATTTACTTAATTTACCGAACCCAAAACCAGCAATACCTCCAAAAACCATTTGCTGAAAAAACAAAGGAATGACTGAAAAAATGCTTTGGTCTTGATGTATTACCAAAGTCAAAAATGCAATGGTCAACACATACGCCATTGGGTCGTTACTTCCGCTTTCCAATTCTAATGTTGGGCGCAGGTTTGTCTTTAGTGCAAGACTTTTTGAACGCAAAATTGAAAAAACTGCTGCTGCATCTGTTGATGATACAATAGAACCCAACAACATACTTTCGTAAATTGTAAAGTCTGTAATAAACCAAACAAATGTTCCAAGTGCAAGTGCAGTTAATAAAACGCCTAAGGTTGATAAAACAATTCCTTCTTTTAAAATTGGTTTTACAGAAGTCCAATTGGTGTCAAGACCGCCTGAAAACAGAATAAAGTTAAGTGAAACAATACCAATGAATTGAGCAATTTGCGGATTGTCAAAATAGATACCGCCAATACCGTCAGTACCTGCCAACATTCCGATTGCCAAAAAGAGCAATAAAGTAGGAACGCCAAATTTATAGGATGTCTTACCTGCAATAATGCTTACAAAAAGTAATAGAGAGCCAACTAATAGTATATTTTCAATTGTTAAATTCATTCTTCTTTTACTTTATTTCAGTCACCCAAAGTTACTATTTCGCTTTATTTAAATTGTCAAATAGTTCTGTCTTTTCTTGTTAAACCGAAAATTCTCAATAGGTGTACTATTTAAGTTTCGTTGTATTAAAAACATTACTGCCAACTTAATGTATACATTTGAATCGAAATATCTATCAATTCAAATTCCCTGATAAATGAAAATTGTCTCCTAAAATTATTTTTAATTGTCAGAATTTTTTTGTCCACCTAAACTAAACTAAATAAAGTTAAGTTTCAACAGATAGCTTCAATTTATATTGGTTTTTATTAGATTATTTTTTAATTAATCGAAAGGTCCTTAAACCAGACTAAGCTGGCAAACAAGTCAGGATAAGTTAAAAATAAATGACTTTCACTTTCAAACCGGCTTGTGTTGCCAGTTCAATCATATGTTTTGTGCCTTTGCTTTCCCCATCCCAAAAAGCGATGAGTACATCAGCATAGGCAGCCATTTCGATATTTCGCTTGTGTCCGGCACTTTTTCCATACCGGCGCCAATCGGCCGGAAATTGTTTAATGGAATAGTTTCGCTCAATTGCATACCTTTCTCCCAGAAGGTCGGCGCCTTTATAGGCACCGCTCACAATTTCGATATCGTTTTGATCCTGCAGGAACTTGTCACAAACCTGGCAAAGTCTGTTAAAATCGTCAAAGTTTCGGCCTCCGGCAATGATTACTTTTATCATTGTTTATTTATTTAAAACCTCAACAAGGCCATTTTTAATTCAGAAATTGTTTTAAGCTGCAGTTTCAAATTTGCTTCGAAAGCTTCAATTTTTTGAAGCTTTAAAATTTTATTGTCCCAGACCTGCTGCTCATTCATTTGCAAGGCATTTTTAATGACTGCTCTCGCATCCGTAATGCAGATAAATGGAATAACACTTCCCTTTAAATAATAGCTGAAATACTTCCCTGCTTTAAGGGCCAGACACAAGTAAAATAATGATTCCCGGAGATCTTCGGAGTTTGTCGTGAGCACAAAACAATTCGGGCAGGGTTCCGGCATTGGTCGGCCGCTGTTCAGTCCTTTACAAAGGATAAAAAAGTGTGGTCCGGAATAGGTCCTTCCGGTCTGGTGAGTTCTGATTTCAAAAGTTGACATAATTGCGCATTTAAATTATGCTTCGCTCCGCTCCGCAATATATTTTCAAAAGAAAAAGAAAAAAAAGAAAGTAGTTTACCTGTTGGCGTGGGCTGGCTGTCAAGTTTTTTTGAAAAAATACTACCCTACTGAAATGTTATTTATGATGGAGATTATAATGGGGTGGAGATTTTTTTAAAAACCCGCAGGGCCTGAACTTTATAGCCAATAG
>CAMDPE010000146.1 GCA_945903795.1 Lutibacter flavus
CGGAAATCCTCAAAATTTACTTAAAAAAGTGTTCTATTATGAAGAAAAATCAAAAAAAATAGTCAATTAAACCTTATATTTAAACATTATTTAAACATCGAATTGTGAAAAACACTTTATACGCTATCTTCTTTTTTATCGGAATTTCATTAATATCTTGCAGCAAGGATACCTCAACTATTGAACCGATTGTAGAAGGAACAGAAATCACCCAATTTTCCTTTCTTAAAGCCAACAACCCAAATCTTCTTTATGATATCAATTTGGAAATTAGCGGACAAAGCATCAAAGGAAGAATACCTTTTAATGTTGCGGTCACAAATCTTATTGCAACATTTGAAAACAGCGGTTCGTCCGCAGTTATCAGCGATGTTAATCAAGTAAGCGGAACTACGGTTAACAATTTCACCAATTTGGTAACTTACACTGTAAAAACTACTGATGGCCGCGAAGCGCAATATGAAGTTGATGTCACAAAATTTACGGGATTACCCATTATTTACATCAATACAAATGGTGTCGAAATTACTTCAAAAGACATTGAAATTCCGGGAACTTTAACCATAGATGGCGGCCGAAATTATTCGGAACTCATTAATGCTCCGATGGCAATCAGAGGAAGGGGAAATTCTACTTGGTGGGTACACCCAAAAAAACCGTATCAGTTGAAGTTTGACAGCAAAACAGAAATGTTGGGAATGCCAAAAGACAAAAAATGGATTTTCTTGGCAGAATATTCCGATAAAACGATGTTAAGAAATGTCGCTGCTTTTGAAATGGGTTATTTAAGCAAGCTTGAATGGACGCCAAAAAGTGCATTTACTGAAGTTTATCTTAACAACCAATATAATGGAACTTACAACATTTCACAAAAAGTTGAAGCTGGCAGCAATCGCGTTGTGTTGGGAAGTACCGGCTATTTATTGGAAATTGACCAATTAGATCGATTGGATCCGGGAGATGTTTACTTTAGAACGAATGATTTTTTAATCAACATAAAAGAGCCTGAACTAACAATTGACAGTAATGAATACATTTATGTGAAAAATTTGTTGAATGAATTTGAAACTGTTTTAAAAAGTGACCAATTTAAAGATCCAAACATTGGGTACGCAAAATACATTGATGTTGACAGTTTTATTGACTGGTATTTGATCAATGAAATAGCAAAAAACCAAGATTCAAAAGATTTTTCCAGTATTTTTTTAAATGTGATGCCTGGCGGAAAAATAAAAATGGGACCAATTTGGGATTTCGATTTGGCTTTTGGAAACGTTAATTATTCTGATGCCACAAATCCGACAGGATTTTGGGTAAAAGATCATAAATGGTATGCACGACTTTTTCAGGATCCCTCGTTTGTTGCCAAGGTGCAATTACGTTTTATTTACTTTAAGGAACATCAAAATTTAATTCTGGATAAAATTGATATTTATGCCAATTACCTAAAATGGGCTCAGGAGGAAAATGACAAAAAATGGAATACCATTGGTGTTTATGTATGGCCAAATCATTTGGTTCTTGGCACTTATGAAGCTGAAGTTAATCAATTAAAAACTTGGTATTCCCAAAGAATGAATTGGTTGGGAACGGCTTTTAATAATTTGTAAAAAAACGTAGAAAAGAATTTAATTATGAAAATCCAAAAAAATATTTTTATCCTGCTGTTATTTATTTCGACAACTGCTTTTGCACAAGAATATCAAAAAATATGGCAATCTGAAATTGATGCATTTGACAAATTGGATGGAGTCAATCCTTTGCAAGACGGAATTCTTTTTACGGGAAGTTCCTCGATTAGAATGTGGAAAGATCCTGCCAAAGATTTTAACAATCCGAAAATTTTAAATAGAGGTTTTGGCGGTTCTCAAATTATAGATTTAATTGAAAACTTTGACCCGGTTATCCTAAAATACCATCCACAAAAAATAGTTATTTATTCAGGCGACAACGACATTCAGGAAGGTAAATCGGCAGAAATTATTTTTGGAGATTTTTGTGTTTTATTTGGTATGATTAAAGCTAAATTACCAAACGCCCAAGTATATTATATTGCAATAAAACCAAGCTTAAACCGATGGAATAAAGTAATTGAGATGCAAAAAGCAAATACCATGATTCATGAATATTTGAACACAAAATCAACTGCCGCTTTTGTGGATATATTTTCCCCAATGATTGATATTACAGGAAAACCAAGCGACAAATGGTTTATGGAAGATGGGTTGCATATGACCGATGAAGGCTATCAACTTTGGACAAAAATTTTAGCGCCTTATATAAAATAGCGATTACTTAAATACTTATTTCAATAAATTTAATGCCCAATTCTTTCTGAATTTCGTGAATTCTTTGTACTTCGTTAGGAACAATTAAAGCAATTGAAAATCCAGTTTTTCCCGCTCTTGCTGTTCTGCCGCTTCTGTGCGTGTAATATTCCAGTTGTTCAGGAAGTTGGTGATGAATAATGAACGCCAAATTGTCAACATCGATTCCCCGAGCAGAAACATCAGTTGAAATTAGAACCTGCAAACTTCCATTTTTAAACGCGCGCATCACTTTATCGCGTTCTTTTTGTTGCATATCGCCTTCTAAGGCTTCAACAGAAAAACCTTCTTCTTTCAATAATGCAGTTAAATTTTGGACACCGGCTTTTGTTCTGCAAAAAATAATTCCGCGGTCGGTGCTTCTTCTTTCCAATATTTTAATTAACAAGTTCACCTTGTCTTTAACTTCGGTTTTAATGTATTGGTGCGTAATGTTCACATTCACCAAATCCTTTTTGTTTACGGCAACTTTAGGCGTATTTGCCGCCATATAAGTTTTTATAATTTTCAGAATTTCTTCGGGCATTGTTGCCGAAAATAACCAGGTATTTCTTGAACCACTTGTGAATTTTAAAATTCTGTTTAAATCCTGTTTAAAACCCATACTCAACATTTCATCGGCTTCATCCAAAACTAGCGTCGATATTTTTTTTAAATCAACTTCTCCCCTTTCAATTAAATCCAACAATCTGCCTGGAGTCGCTACAATAATATGCGTGGTTCTTTTCAGCGATTTCATCTGAATATCGATTTTTTCACCGCCGTAAACACCTTCCACAAAAATTTTATCTTCGGCGTATTTGGTAAATTTAAAGAGCTGTTTTTTTATTTGCTGCACCAATTCGCGCGTTGGTGCCAAAATTAAAGCTTGGGTATAAGGCAAAGCGCTGTTGATATTGTGCAATATTGGCAATCCGAAAGCGGCAGTTTTACCGGTTCCTGTTTGCGCCAGACCAATAAAATCGGTTTTAGAACTCAACAAAACTGGTATGGTTTTCTCCTGAATTTCTGTAGGAGTTTTAATTCCTAATTCTTTTAATGCTTCTATATATTCTTTGCGAATTCCTAATGCTGAAAATGTGGCCATAATTTTTATTTTTGAAAGGTGCAAATATACGCTTATTTATAAGGCTTTAACTATTTATTATTAGGGTAAAAAATGATTTTGGCAAAAAGGAAAAACGAGGATTATTATAAAAAAAGCCGCTTAAAAAGCGGCTTTTATGTAAATTATATGTTTATTAAAACTTATACTTTCTTAACTTTAACAGCGTTCATTCCTTTCAATCCGCGCTCAAGTTCAAAACTAACTTTGTCATTTTCTTTAATTTCTTCCAACAATCCGCTCACGTGAACAAAATATTTTTCTTGTGATTGGCTCTCAATAATAAAACCAAAACCTTTTGATGAATCAAAAAAGGAAACTTTCCCTTGTTTAACTGCAACTTCTTCTTCTCCTCTATCTTCTTTTTTAGGAATGCCAATTTCAATAGTTGAGGCATCCACTTTAATTTTTCTTGATGGATCCATTGGTGTATCAGTAAGTTGTCCAAACTCATCCACATAAATAAACTCGCTCTCTTGCCCACCGGCTTTGCGTTCTTCTTTTTTAATAAGTTTATCTTGCTTCTTTTTTAGACGCTTTTTTTCTCTTTCTTTTTTACCAAAGGTTTCCTGTGATCCGGCCATTAATTTTATTGATGTTATAGTTTATTGTTAAATCTGTTTCCCCCAAACAGCTAAGGATGTCATCTAAATTTGAAACGAAAGATTGGATAACGACAATTTTTAAGATTGATTTACACAATGATTTATTCAGTTATTGTAATGACTCATTCCAGGCTGGACTAAATATAGCTATTTAATTTTTACTGAAACTTTTGCAAATATAACCTTTCCATTTTAATTTTAACGAAACTTTTTGTTAATTTAATTTTGAGTTTCAACCAATTACATAAGCTTACATAATTCAATAATGGTATTTATGATACAATTTTAGGAATTTAACTATTTATAAACAACTTTTAAATCCAAAATAGTACCAATTTTAAAAAATTATATTTTTTTGATATTTGTGGCAATGATCTTAAAATAGCCATTGCTGTAAACAAACTTCTTTTAGCTATTTATTTTTGGAATGAAAAAAAGTTCTTTATTTTAACAATTTGCATATAATCAATTTATTGCTTAATTTTAATTTATCTATCTGAACCAGTAATCATTACTAACTAATACCTTAAATTATGATTGACAAAACCATCAAACCAACGAGCGCTTTTTGGATTATTAGCGTTTTGGCATTACTCTGGAATATTATGGGTATTGCCGCCTATTTGGGACAAGCTTATATGACCGAAGAAGTTTTAAAACTGCTTCCGCAAGGAGAACAAGATTATCATAATTATGTACCTGCTTGGGTTACCGCGGTTTTTGCCACTGCAGTTTTTGCCGGTGTATTTGGAAGCCTTGGACTTCTGATGCGGAAAAAATGGGCAACAATACTTTTTATCATTTCGTTGATTGCCGTTATCGCACAATTTATTTATAATTTCTTTATTCAAACTTATGTTGAAATTACAGGCGTAAAAATGATTTGGCCATTAGTGGTGCTAATTATTGCAATATTGTTGGTTTTTTTGTCTCGAAAAGCCACCAAAGATGGCTGGATTTCCTAATAATTCTTTTTTTATAATTTAAAAACCTGAGGATTAAACTTCAGGTTTTTTTTATGTCCTTTTTTAAGCAAATAAATCAATAAATCACTATTTTTGATTGATATGAAGAACCTTTTAATTATTGGATTTGTTTGGCCTGAACCAAATTCAACAGCTGCCGGAAGTCGAATGCTTCAACTGATTGATATGTTTCAAATCAATGGTTTTACTGTAACTTTTATTTGCGCTTCCTCAAAATCAAAAAATTCTTTTGATTTTGAAACGCTAAACATCCAAACATTTGATATTTTATTAAATGACTCAAGTTTTGATTTATTGGTTAGTAAAATAAATCCTGACTTTGTTTTGTTCGACAGGTTTTTGACAGAGGAACAGTTTGGATGGAGAATTGCTGAAAACTGTCCAGAAGCCATCAGAATTTTAGATACAGAGGATTTGCATTTTTTGCGAAATGCCAGGCAAGTTACCTATAAAAATAATGAGAAAGTCACTTTAAATCACTTGGTAAGTGATTTGGCAAAACGTGAAATTGCCAGTATTTATCGATGTGATTTAACGTTGATTATTTCAAAATACGAAATGAAGTTACTTAAAAAGACCTTTAAAATTGACAAATCATTGTTGCATTATGTGCCGTTTTTATTATATAAAATGAATCCGGAAGCCCTTCGCTCCTATCCTGCTTTTCAAAATAGAAATCATTTTATTTCAATAGGTAATTTTAAGCACGAGCCCAATTGGAATTCCGTTCAATATTTAAAAACAGCTATTTGGCCTTTAATCCATAAAAAATTGCCGGAAGCTGAATTACATATTTATGGGGCTTATGAAACAGAAAAAGTGCAACAATTGCACAATAAAAAAGAAGGATTTATCATAAAAGGTTGGGTTGAAAATATAAAAGTTGTTTTCACAAACGCCAGAGTTTGCTTAGCACCGCTTCAGTTTGGTGCCGGTTTAAAAGGAAAACTAATCGATGCCATGAAATTTGGAACACCTAGTGTTACCACAAAAATTGGCGCCGAGGCAATGCACAATAAATTGCCCTGGAATGGATTTATTGAAGATGATCCTTATGAATTTGCATCAAAATCAATTGAATTATACACCAATGAAAATCTTTGGACTAACGCACAACAAAATGGCGTTGAAATCATAAATTCATGTTTTTCAAAAGAAAAACACGAAAGAAAACTGCTTAATAAAATTACAGTTCTTAAAAAAAATTTGGAGGAACATCGGCAAAATAACTTTATTGGAGCCTTATTGCTTCACCATACTTTACAAAGTACAAAATATCTGTCGAAATGGATTGAAGAAAAGAATAAACCAGTATAATTAAAACTTATTTTATACCTTTTTCTGACTGAAGAATATCCATTATTTCCGCAGGAACCTTTACTGGTTTCATGGTTGTTTTATTCAGCAAACACCAAATTGTTTTGGCTTTGGCCAATAATTTATCATCTTTCCTAATTTCAACAAATCGCTCCGACTTTACCCCGTAAGAATCTCCTATATAAGTGGTTATGACAATTTCATCATTCAAAAAAGCCGGCAAAAAATAATCAATCTCATGTCTAATTACAACCCAAACATACTTATTTTCACTATCAAAATTGCAAATAGAACTCCAATGTTTTTCAGCCACATTTTGTATCCATTGTAAATAAGTGACATTATTTACATGCTTTAAAGCATCAAGGTCTATTTCGGTAACAATTAATCTAAAGCTGAAGCTGTTTTCTATCATTTTGTTTTTTTGAAATTCTTTAAATTTATAAAAAATATAAATATCACACAGATTAAACACTAAAATTAAATCAATAAATAATTGGAATTGCAAATGATATATTTTACATTTACCGCGTTAAAAAATATTCAGTAAATTTTTATCTTATTTTTAATAATTAGATTAAAAAATTTACAGTCGTGATGCTTGCAGTAAAAAAATTTCGTGGGGACGACAATTTTTTTCGAGATTTTCGCGGCTGTTTTTAAGAAATAAAGTTTCAAAAAGCAGTTGTAATAGCTATATCTTTTTTATACTACCGTTGTGGGGACGACAATTAAAAGATAATTACAACTGTTTTTTTTCTTATTTTAGTCACTACTTCAATTTTTTATGATATTTTATATCTTTTACTTTTAAAATATGGAATTAGTTTATTTATATAAATATAATTTAATCCATTTCTTTTGATAGTTTTTTTCTTAATTAATATTTTATTTTCAGTTCTTTAAATAAAATAAAGAATACGTAATTTCTATTTTTTTGTCTATTTCAAAAAAAATACAGCCGCAGTTTTTATCTTCCAGTTACCGCTGTGGGAAAGGTGGCTTTTAGATAAATATATTGCGGCTGATTTTTAAAATACACAAAGATTTGTCTAATTTTAACAAATTAAATTGCTTTAAACGAAACAAATCTTTAGGGTATAAAAGTTTCAGAGCTTTTAAGTTTTTAATATTACTATGAAACATACTGCTACTGAACATAGCAATTAGAGAAATAATTATTAATATGATTAATAATATTGAACTCATTTTTTTGGGGGGTTGGAGTTGGGGTTGATTTATTTATTCCTAGCGATTATTTAATATAAAAAGAGGCAGCATCAAGGTTCTTACTAACCATCTAACTTTGTATAAAGCATTTTCGGATTGCTTTTTTAAGTATGTGACTACAGTGATACTACCTCCTAGTGTTTGATTTACTCTTTCATAAATTCTTAAAGGTTTTAAAGTTTCTTAATTTCACTTACTAATCAATTAATTTCTTACTATTAATTCTTACTATTTAATTAATTCTTACTACGTAATTAATTTTTACTATTTATTTCAGGCACTTTTTTTATAACTGGTTGGGGGTAACAACTCGTTATTTTGAAAATAACCTATTTTATTCGGGGTTGATTTATTTATTCCTAATTTTTTCTAATAATTTGTTAAGCGTCATAATTTCATCTTCTGTTAAGCCTGCTACAATGTCATTCTTAAATTCTGAATGTACAC
>CAMDPE010000147.1 GCA_945903795.1 Lutibacter flavus
CTAATGAACTTTTTCCCAACCCTTAAATCTCTAATCTCTTTCCGATCATCAATCGCTAGCGGGGTGCAAATGTAGAAACTTTTATTTAATAAACTAATTAAATTTAATCTTTTTTTTAACGCTTTCTTTACACTAACCTAATGAACTTACACCAATACCTTTCCTTATTAGCGGTGGCAAATGTAATCCCTTTTATTATTCTAAAACAACTTTTTTTAACCTTTTTTTGAAGAAAAATTATATTAATTTTTACCCTGCTGAAATTGTGCGAATTACATTTCAAAATATCCTGGAAAATTTGAAATAATCCTATGCCTTTAGCACCCTCTAAAAACTTGGTTAGGCTATCCATGTAATAAGATATAAAAAAATATCCAAGTTCTATAGCTACTGCAGCAATTGCGTTAGGGATTGAAGTAGAAATCCTTTTTTGAAGCTCTTTTGCTTGAAAAAAGATTGCAACGAAAAGCCCGACCCTTGCGGTAACGCCCAAAATAACAAGCCACAAAATGCTGTGGTAATTAAAATTGAACCAAATAATTTAATGTTTATTTGTAAAAAAGCTTCAGTTAATAACACGAAACGTATTGCTAAACTGATACTTTTCCAATATCTTTGCTGCTTTAATAAAAATAGCATGATTCAAATAACTTTGCCGGACGGCTCAATAAAAGAATTTCAAAAAGGAAGCACTCCGATGGATGTGGCCATAAGCATCAGCGAGGGATTCGCCAGAAACGTAATTTCTGCACAATTTAATGCCAAAACTGTAGAAGTTTCAACGCCTTTAAATGAAAATGGAAATTTAGTGCTCTACACTTTTGATCAAGAAGAAGGCAAGAAAGCATTTTGGCATTCATCTGCCCACTTATTGGCCCAGGCAGTCACTTCATTTTATCCTAACGCTAAATTAACTATCGGCCCTGCCATCGACAATGGCTTTTATTATGATATCGATTTAGGGGAAGAAGTTATATCCGATAAAGATTTTCAGCAAATAGAACAAAGAATGCTGGAAATGGCTCGAGGAAAACATGAGTTTAAATTGCGTGAAGTTTCAAAAGAAGATGCCTTAAATTATTATAAAAGTCAGAACAACCAATATAAAGTTGAATTGATTGAAAACTTAACTGATGGTGAAATCACTTTTTGCGACCATTCAGACTTTACTGATTTATGCAGGGGCGGACATATTCCAAACACCGGCTTCATCAAAGCCGCCAAAATTATGAGCGTGGCAGGAGCCTACTGGCGCGGTGATGAAAAAAATAACCAACTAACCCGTGTATACGGTATTTCGTTTCCTAAACAAAAAATGCTTACTGAGTATTTGGAATTGCTGGAAGAAGCGAAAAAAAGAGACCACAGGAAATTAGGAAAAGAACTTGAATTGTTTACTTTTTCAGCAAAAGTTGGACAAGGATTGCCGCTTTGGTTGCCAAAAGGAGCCGTTTTACGTGACAGATTAGAGCAGTTCTTGAAAAAAGCACAAAAAAAAGCCGGTTATGAAATGGTGATTACGCCACATATCGGACAAAAAGAATTGTATGTCACTTCTGGACATTATGCAAAATATGGGGCAGACAGTTTTCAGCCAATTCATACGCCAAAAGAAGGTGAGGAATTTTTCCTAAAACCAATGAATTGTCCGCATCATTGTGAAATTTATAACGACAAACCTTATAGCTATAAAGAATTGCCGAAACGTTTTGCCGAATTTGGAACTGTTTACAGGTATGAGCAAAGCGGCGAATTGCACGGATTGACCCGTGTTAGAGGTTTTACCCAGGATGATGCGCATATTTTTTGCACTCCGGATCAGTTGGACGGTGAGTTTAAAGCCGTAATTGACTTGGTATTGTATGTATTCAAATCCTTGAGTTTTGAGAATTTTACCGCACAAGTTTCCTTGCGTGACAAAGAAAACAGAGAGAAATATATAGGCAGCGACGAGAATTGGGAAAAAGCAGAAAATGCCATCATAAATGCTGCAACAGCAAAAGGGCTTGATTTTAAAATTGAATATGGTGAAGCCGCATTTTACGGTCCGAAGTTAGATTTTATGGTGAAAGATGCTTTAGGAAGAAGCTGGCAGCTGGGAACCATTCAGGTAGATTACAATTTACCGGAAAGATTTGACTTAACTTATAAAGGAGCCGATAACCAATTACACAGACCTGTGATGATTCATAGAGCGCCATTTGGTTCCATGGAACGGTTTATAGCGGTTTTATTGGAACACACAGGCGGTAAATTCCCGCTTTGGCTAACTCCGGAACAGGTTATCATATTGCCAATCAGTGAAAAATATCAAATTTATGCTGAAAAAGTTTTAAATTTGTTAGAAAATGCCGACATTCGCGCCCTTGTAGATAAACGAAATGAAAAAACCGGCAGAAAAATTAGAGATGCCGAAATGAATAAGATCCCGTTTATGCTGATTGTAGGGGAACAAGAAGAGAATGACGGCACGGTTTCTGTAAGAAAACAAGGCGATGGTGATATGGGTTCATCAACAATAAATGAATTCATTTCATTAATAAATAAAGAAGTTAACAGTACATTAGAGCAATTTTAAGTTTAATTTAAAATATAACGTCATAGCATTAAGTAGAAATAAAGGTCAAAGAAAGCCTTGGAGAGTTGTAAAAGAAGATCAACATAGAATAAATGAAAAAATAGTTTATGTTGAAGAAGTTCGTTTGGTAGGAGACAATGTCGAAATAGGGGTTTATCCTATTGCAAAGGCAAGAGAACTGGCTAAAGAGTTGGAATTGGATTTGGTTGAAATATCACCCAAAGCTGTTCCTCCGGTATGTAAAATTACCGATTATAAGAAATTTCTTTACGAACAGAAAAAACGCGAAAAAATTCAGAAAGCCAAAGCTACAAAAGTTGTTGTTAAAGAAATTAGATTTGGCCCAAATACAGATGAACACGATTTTGACTTTAAAAAGAAACATGCCATATCCTTTCTAAAAGAAGGTGCCAAACTAAAAGCATTTGTATTTTTTAAAGGAAGATCCATCATCTATAAAGATCAGGGACATATCTTACTTTTAAGATTGGCCCAGGAAGTTGAAGAATATGGCAAAGTTGAACAAATGCCAAAATTAGAAGGGAAACGTATGATTATGTACATTTCGCCGAAAAAGAAATAAAATACTGACATAAATCTCAGTTTTAAGATAATAAGCAAGATAAAAAAAGTAGAAAGATGCCTAAAATGAAAACAAAATCTAGTGCCAAAAAGCGTTTTAAGCTTACCGGCTCTGGACAAATAAAAAGAAAACATGCTTTTAAAAGTCATATTTTGACCAAAAAGTCTAAGAAACGTAAATTAAAGTTAACGCATTCTGGTTTGGTTCACACCGCAGATAAAGCTAACATTTTACAACAACTAACTTTAAAATAATAAAGTTAACAGGGAATTTAATTATTAACCATGGAGTAGTGCCTATTTAAGTGCAAACTTTGCCGCCTACTACAAAAAAACAAATGAATTATGCCAAGATCAGTAAATTCAGTTGCCTCAAGAGCTCGAAGAAAAAAGATATTGAAGCAAGCAAAAGGTTACTTCGGACGTAGAAAAAACGTTTACACAGTAGCTAAAAACGCGGTTGAAAAAGGAATGTTATATTCTTACAGAGACCGTAAAAACAAAAAGAGAAGTTTCCGCGGATTATGGATTCAGCGTATTAACGCCGGAGCACGCCAATACGGAATGTCTTACTCTCAGTTTATGGGAAAACTTAAAGCTAACAATATCGAATTGAACCGTAAAGTTCTTGCAGATTTAGCGATGAACAACCCAGAAGCTTTTAAGGCAATTGCAGACAAAGTAAAATAGATTTTTTAATTACTTGCTTATATAAAAAAACTCAAACAACTGTTTGGGTTTTTTTATGCGCCTAATTTCCCCTTTATAGTTTAATATAAGACTGTCAAATAGCTTATATTTGCAAACTTAATTTAACTTGTTGATAATGATTGTTTGGATAATTTTTGTTGCGTTGATCCTCGTTTTTTTAGCCCTTGATTTGGGTGTTTTTAATAGAACTCCACATATCATAAGCACCAAAGAAGCTTCCGTTTGGACCGGAATTTGGGTTACTGTTTCCTTCCTTTTTTCCGGTGTAATTTATTGGCTTTATTCGGGTAATATTATTGACAATGTGGATAATCTTACCGCTACGGATGCCGTAATTAAATATATAACGGGATATTTAATTGAAATTTCATTGAGTGTCGATAATATTTTTGTGATTGCCGTTATATTCGCATCATTCAAAATTCCTTTAAAATATCAGCATCGCGTTTTATTTTGGGGAATTCTAGGCGCTATTGTATTTAGGGCATTAATGATTTTCTTTGGCGTAATTCTTATTAATAAGTTTAGCTTCACAACCTATGTTTTCGGGGCGTTTTTACTTTTTACCGCCTACAAAATGATGTTTTCAAAGGAAGAAAAATTCCAGCCTAAAAAATCATTTATTTATCGTCAGGTAAGAAAAATTATTCCCATAACCAGCCATATGCAAGAGGAACATTTTTTCATTAAACTCAAACATATAACTGCAGCTACACCTCTTTTTATGGCTTTAATAGTCATAGAATTTACAGATATTTTATTTGCAATAGACAGCGTGCCAGCAATATTGGCAATTACTTCCGACCCATTTTTGGTTTTTAGCTCCAATATTTTCGCCATTCTTGGATTGCGGTCTATGTATTTCTTCTTGTCAAATATGCTGGTAAAGTTCTATTACTTAAAATACAGTTTAATTGCCATCTTAAGTTTTGTGGGCGTAAAACTTATTCTGATGCATTATTACAAATTTCCTGAATGGTTGTCGTTATCGTTTATTGCACTTTCCCTTTTAATTGGTATTTTAGTTTCATTAAAGTTAACAAAAGATCTCGATATTTCTGAGATTGAAGAATAATCAAAATATTATTATAGTAAAAACGAAACCCTCAAAATGTAAATTTTGAGGGTTTCGTTTTTATTGTTCTATAACAATTAAAAAACTTCTCCTAGTTCTTTTAGCTTTTCAGTATTTTCAGCCAGTTTTAAGCCTTCTATAATCCTGTGAATATCACCATTGATAATATTCTGTAAATCGTACATCGTTAAACCAATTCTATGCTCTGTAACACGACCTTGCGGATAATTGTAAGTTCTAATTTTAGCAGACCTGTCACCAGAGCTCACCATCGTTTTTCGTTTAAGGGAATCTGACTCCTGCTTTTTGGCCAATTCCATTTCATACAGCCTTGAACGCAAAACCTGCATCGCTTTGTCTTTATTCTTATGCTGAGATTTTTGATCCTGGCATTGTGCCACAAGTCCGGTTGGTATATGAGTTAAACGAACAGCAGAATAAGTGGTATTTACCGATTGCCCTCCTGGCCCCGATGAACAGAAAAAATCCATACGCACATCTTTCATGTCAATTTGCACATCAAATTCTTCAGCTTCAGGCAAAACCATCACGGTAGCGGCAGATGTATGCACACGTCCTTGCGTTTCAGTTTGCGGAACGCGCTGCACGCGATGTACACCGGCTTCAAATTTCAAATTGCCATAAACATCTTCGCCTTCAACACTAAAAATGATTTCTTTGAAACCACCCGAAGTGCCTTCGCTCATATCAACAATACTTGTTTTCCAACCTCTGTCTGCACAATATTTTATGTACATTCTAAACAAATCGCCTGCAAAAATACTGGCTTCGTCACCTCCGGTTCCCGCCCTGATTTCCACCATCACGTTTTTGGCGTCATCTGGATCTTTTGGAATCAACATAAACTTTATGTCTTCCTCCAATTGCGGCAAACGCGCCTCAGCCTCTTCAATCTCAATTTTCGCCATTTCCGTCATATCATCATCAGACCCATCAGCAATAATTTCTTTGGCTTCTTCAATATTTTTTAACAACCCGCGATATTCATCACCCACTTTCATCACTGCGTTTAAATCCTTGTATTCCTTACTGATTTTCACGTAGCGCTTTTGGTCTGAAATAATATCCGGTTGGATGATTAAGTCAGAAACCTCATCAAAGCGTTGTTTTATGATTCTTAATTTATCTAACATTTATTTTTTATTAGTTTGCAAATTTACAACAAATTCTTGATATTTTATTGCGGTGTATTTTAATGTTTTTTTTCAATTACCATCTACTTTTCCGAGTAAATACTGAAAAAGCAATCTAATCAAAAAGAATATCTTGGGCGTTCCCGCTGAAAAAGCGGTCGGGCATTCCGCTCCAATCTTTTTATCGGCAAAAAACCGCTAAAAAGTATTTCCGCTTCAGTCCCTAACGCAAATTGATTTACGATCTCTGATTTTTGATTTACAATTCTTAAAATAGCTTAGCCAAATGTTGACCAAAACAAAATAGTTCTTTGAAGTTAAAATAGAGATTCGTCCAACAATTGATTTATTCTGATTTAAAACTTTGTGAATCTTTGTGTTTTTTCTTTGTGAATCTCTGGGTAATAGTTTTTAATTACACCTAAATTTAATATTCAAAAACCCCAAATTCACTTTTGATAGTTAGTTTTTTGGTTTCAGAAGCTTCTACCCTGCCCACAATTTGCGCATCAACATCAAAACTTTTAGAAATAGCGATAATATTTTGGGCGATTTCAGGAGAAACATACAATTCCATTCGGTGGCCGCAGTTAAACACCTGATACATTTCTTTCCAATCGGTTTTACTTTGATCCTGAATTAATTTAAACAAAGGCGGAACTGGAAACAGATTGTCTTTTACAATATGTAAATTATCGATAAAATGAAGAATCTTGGTTTGGGCACCGCCACTGCAATGCACCATTCCGTGAATTTCATCAGAAGTGTATTTGTCTAGAATTTTTTTGATGATGGGCGCGTAAGTTCTGGTTGGCGAAAGCACCAATTTCCCGGCATTGATTGGCGAATTTTCAACTGAATCAGTCAATTTCATATTTCCTGAATAAACCAATTCAGCAGGAACTGCAGCATCAAAACTTTCAGGATATTTCTCACCTAAATATTTATGAAAAACATCATGGCGGGCAGATGTCAATCCGTTTGAACCCATTCCGCCGTTGTATGCTGTTTCGTAAGATGCTTGTCCGAATGAGGCCAAACCAACAATCACATCGCCCGTTTTTATGTTTGCATTGTCAATAACATCGGCTCTTTTCATTCGGGCAGTAACCGTAGAATCCACAATAATGGTTCTCACCAAATCCCCAACATCGGCAGTTTCTCCGCCTGTGGAATGTATTTCAACGCCAAATGATTTTAAATCCTGCAACAATTCTTCAGTTCCGTTAATGATAACTGAAATCACTTCGCCTGGAATCACATTTTTATTACGTCCGATTGTTGAAGACAACATAATATTGGAAGTGGCACCCACACAAATTAAATCGTCAATATTCATAATTAACGCGTCTTGCGCTATGCCTTTCCACACCGAAATATCTCCTGTTTCTTTCCAATAGGTGTAAGCCAGAGACGATTTTGTTCCAGCACCATCGGCGTGCATTATCAAACAATAATCCTTGTCATTTATTAAATAATCGGGCACAATTTTACAAAACGCCTTCGGAAACAGACCTTTATCCACATTTTTAATGGCATTGTGCACGTCTTCTTTTGAAGCCGAAACGCCTCTTAGGCTGTATCTTTTACTATTTTCTGAACTCATTTGGACTTATTGTATTGTTTTACAAAAGTAATTTTTCTTTTTGAAACCTTCTAGGTTTTTTACCTAAGTAATTGATTTAATTAAACTAATTTTTTAAGCAAGAACATAAAAAAATCCCGCAAATTGCGGGATTTTATTCTTATTTTCTTGTTATCTTATAAATAACATCTCTCTATATTTAGTGAGTGGCCATAACTCATCATCAACCATTAATTCAAGTTTATCGCAATGATACCGAATATCATCAAAAAATGGTTTAACATCATTGCAATATGATGCCGCTTTTTTCT
>CAMDPE010000148.1 GCA_945903795.1 Lutibacter flavus
TTTAATTTATTGAAAATGTTGTTCCTTCTTTTCCGTCTTTTAACTGGATTCCCAACACGGCAAGTTCATCACGAATTTTATCGGAAAGTGCCCAATCCTTGTTGTCACGCGCTTCCTTTCGCATATGAATCAGCATTTCAACAACGCCGTTTAATTTTTCTGAAGCATTTTCTTCCAGCTCGTTTTTCAATCCCAAAACTTCAAAAACAAAGGTGTTCATCGTTTTTTTAAGCTCCTCAAAATCGGCAGCAGAAATGGTCTCCTTTTTTTCAACCAGCAAATTAATGTATTTAACCGCTTCAAATAAATTGGCAATTAACACCGGACTGTTAAAATCATCATTCATGGCGTCATAACATCTTTGTTTCCAGTCGCCAATGTTGATGGATGATGTTTTTCCCGTTTCAATCTTATTGAAGTTGTTTAAAGCTTCCATCAACTTTATATAGCCTTTTTCGGCAGCTTCCAAGGCATCGCTTGAAAAATCCAGCACGCTGCGATAATGCGCCTGCATCATAAAAAATCGTGTGGCACTTGGCGAAAAAGCCTTGCTTAAGATGGTGTTTTCACCCGTAAAAATTTCATTGGGCAAAATATAATTTCCTGTCGATTTTGCCATTTTCTGGCCATTTAAAATCAGCATATTCGCGTGCATCCAATAGTTCACCGGATTCACCTTGTTTTTTACTTTTGATTGCGCAATTTCACATTCGTGGTGCGGAAATTTTAAGTCCATTCCGCCGCCGTGAATATCAAATGTCTCTCCCAAATATTTTGTGCTCATGGCGGTACATTCCAAATGCCAGCCGGGAAAACCTTCTCCCCAGGGCGATGGCCAACGCATAATATGTTTTTCTTCCGCTCTTTTCCAAAGCGCAAAATCCTGCGGATTTTTCTTTTCCGATTGCCCGTCCAGTTCCCGCGTATTGTGAATGGAATCTTCTATATTTCTGCCGGAAAGAATTCCGTAATGTTCTGTTTCATTGTATTTTAGCACATCAAAATACACCGACCCATTTATTTCATAGGCCATTCCTTTCTGCAAAATATCTTTGATAATTTCAATTTGCTCCACAATATGTCCAGTTGCCGTAGGCTCAATACTGGGCGGCAAGTTGTTTATTTTTTGCTGTGTTTCATGAAAATCGACTGTGTAACGCTGCACCACTTCCATCGGCTCAATTTTTTCCAATCGCGCTTTTTTGGCAATCCGGTCTTCGCCTTCATCTGCATCATTTTCCAAATGCCCGGCATCGGTAATATTGCGCACATAACGCACTTTATAGCCCAACTGTTTCAAATAACGGAAAACCAAATCAAACGACATAAATGTCCGCACATTTCCCAAATGTACATTGCTGTAAACCGTTGGTCCGCAAACATACATCCCAACATTTCCTTCAACAATTGGTTTGAAAATTTCTTTAGATTTACTTAAAGAATTGTATATTTTGAGCTGATTTGTTTTGTATAATTCCATTAAAATTTTCCTTAATTTAAAAGCGTAAATATACTAAAAATCCTGAACGCAAATTGAATGGATGATGAATAATGAAAAATGGATGATGATGAATGTTGCATGATGAATTGTAAATTTTTTCAAATTGATAATCATTCATTGTTAATTGTTAAATTTATATTTTGCCATTTCACTATTCAATTTCTAAACAGGGATCAAAACATTATTTGAAGTGTGACGATTTTATCAAGATAAATAATTTAAATTTACCGAGAATTTTGATTCCAACTAAGCAGAAAACATTCATGTACAATTTGTCTACCGTAAAAAATAATGTTTGCATTGTTATCCCCTGCTATAATGAAGAAAAAGGCTTGGCAATTCAGGAATACAGCCGTTTTATGGAAGAAAATCCGGCGGTATTAGTCTGTTTTGTCAATGATGGTTCTTCAGACAATACGCTGTCTATTCTTGAAGGTTTGAAATCTCGCTTTCCAAAACAGGTGATTGTGCATTCCTACATTAAAAATATGGGGAAAGCCGAAGCCATCAGAAGCGGTTTTCACTTTTGTAATTACCATCACAATTTCAAATATATTGCCTATTTGGATGCCGATTTGGCAACTTCGCTGGAAGAGTGTCTGGCAATGACCAGCTTTTTAAATGAAAAAATATCATTTGTTTTTGGCTCTAGAATAAAAAGAATCGGCGCCGTGATTGAAAGAAGCCACTACCGGTTTTTTATCGGCAGAATTATCGCGACCATCATTTCTTATATTTTAAAATTAAACGTTTACGACACACAATGCGGCTGTAAAATTTTTTCCAAAGAATTGGCTGAAGTTGTTTTTAAGGATGCTTTTGTTTCCAAATGGCTGTTTGATGTGGAGATTTTTGACAGAATCATCAAATTTTACGGACGCGACAAAGTGTTGGAAAAAATGCTGGAAGTGCCGTTATTAAGATGGGTAGACAGAGGAGATTCAAAAGTAAAAGCCAGTTATTTTATAAAATTATGGATTGATTTATACAGAATCCATAAAATTGTCAATTCAAATAAATAATTCACAACGCTAACAAACGCTTCTAAAATGAACTTAAAAAACTATAAAAACACCTCTTTTTATCTGTTTATTTCTGTGCTTGTCATTGTGATTTTCCGTCTTATTCTTACGGCTGTAATTCCTTTACTGGACAAAACCGAGTCGCGCTACGGTGAAATTGCCAGAATCATGTACGAAACCAAAAACTGGGTGGTGCTGCAAATAGATTACGGCGTTCCGTTTTGGGCAAAACCGCCAATGTCAACCTGGCTTTCCGCCCTAAGTTTTGAAACTTTTGGGGTGAGCGAAATGGCTGCTCGTTTTCCTTCCTATTTATTGGCTTTGGTTTTATTGTTCATTTTAGGAAAACTGTCAAAAAAAGCGGGTGTTTCCTTCTATTTACCTGCATTTATTTTGTTGACGATGCCTGAATTTTTGATTCATACAGGCGTTGTTTCAACCGATAGCGCTTTGAGTTTTTCCATTGCGCTGATTATGATTTCTTTTTGGAAAGCGATGGAAAACGAAAAATATTCTTTTTGGAATTATTTGTTTTTTATTGCACTCGGATTGGGTTTTTTGTCCAAAGGACCTATCATTTTAGTGCTGACGGTCCCTCCTATTTTCCTGTGGATTCTCATTCAAAAAATATCAATTAAAACACTCTACTTAAAATTACCCTGGATTACCGGATTGCTGCTTACCGCAATCATTTCAATTCCATGGTACGTACTTGCAGAGCAACGGTCGCCCGGATTTCTTGATTATTTTATTGTAGGCGAACATTTTAAACGATTTTTAGAACCGGGATGGAAAGGCGATTTGTACGGCAGCGGACACTCGCAGCCGCTGGGGATGATTTGGGTATTTTTATTCGCGTTTGCTTTTCCATGGATACAAATTGTGTTGTATAAAATTTGGAAAGAAAGAAGAACAATTTTTAAGGACAAATATATTTCCTATCTGGTTTTTTGGTTGTTTTGGACACCGCTGTTTTTTACGATTTCAAAAAATATTTTACATACCTACATCCTTCCGGTAACCATTCCAATTGCACTTTTAATGGTTCATTGGTGGAAAACTTATGAAAAGAAAAACACCATATTGAAGGTTGCTTCTATTTTTCCGGCAGTGGCTATATTGTTGTTTTTTGGCGCTTTTGTAACCGGTAAATTGGATTTTTATATGAATTCCGACAAATATCTTATTGAAAACCAACAAATTGATTTCAACAAAAATGAAGCCTTGTATTATTGGAAAGACAAATCCTACTCCGGACAGTTTTATTCCAACGGAAAAGCAAAAATCGTTACCGATACCAAGGAATTGGATTCCGTTTTGGGAATTACCGGCAAGTCCTATTTTATAATTACTAATAAAAAATTAAAAGATATTCCTTCAGCATACATGGAGAAAATGAAACTTCTGGATACCAATTTTAAAAGTTCCATTTATTTGTTGAAAGGGGAATAAACATCAATTAACAACTCAAAATCGCAAATTTTACCTAATTTTATTTGAATTATTTTTTCGATTAAATATTTTAAATTTGCCAATCCTATTGAACAGTCACTAAATGCGTAAAAAAAAGTCATCAGAATCTGCCTTGCATGAGGTTGAAGGCATCAAACAGCCAGCTTCTGTCAGTGACAATTCCATAAAAAATATAAAACTAAAAAGAAGCGTGCAACCTTCTGAAGCAGTGTATATTGAAAAAATACTGGCAGGCGATATTTCCTATTTAAGTCGCGCCATTACGTTGATTGAAAGCACAAATCTCAAACATCAGGAAAAAGCAACCGCCATTATTGAGCACTGTTTGCCCTTTGCAAATAAATCGGTAAGGATAGGAATTACAGGTGGTCCGGGAGCAGGGAAAAGCACTTTTATTGAAGTGTTTGCAAAACAGTTCACCAGTAAAGGAAAAAAAGTGGCAGTTTTGGCCATTGATCCAAGCAGTTCCATCAACAAAGGAAGTATTTTAGGTGATAAAACCCGAATGGAAGAGCTGGTGAAAGATCCAAATGCTTATATCCGTCCTTCCCCAAGCGGTGAATCTTTGGGGGGTGTGGCACAAAAAACCCGCGAAACGATTATTTTATGTGAAGCTGCCGGTTTTAATGTTATCTTAATTGAAACTGTGGGTGTTGGCCAAAGTGAAATTGCCGTACATTCCATGGTAGATTTCTTTTTATTGTTGAAATTGGCCGGAGCCGGTGACGAATTGCAGGGCATAAAACGCGGAATTATTGAAATGGCCGATGCCATTGTGATCAACAAAGCCGACCAGGACAATATAAAACGTTCCAATTTGGCAAAAGCAGAATTTTCCCGAGCCTTGCATTTGTATCCGCCAAAAGAAAGCAGCTGGCAGCCAAAAGTAACAACCTGCAGCGCTTTTTATAATGAAGGAATTGACGCTGTTTATGAAATAATTAAGGACTATTTGAGTTTAATTATGTCGAATGGCTATTTTGAAAAAAGAAGAAATGAACAAAACAAATATTGGCTGCTGGAAACCGTCAACCAACAATTAAAAAACAATTTTTATAACAAGCCCACCGTGAAGGAAGCCTTAAAAAAATACTTGGAAGACATCCAAAAATTAAAAACAACCCCATTTAAAGCTGCCGAAGAATTACTAAAATTGGCTCAAAAACAATGAAATACGAATTTACCATTATTGTTCCTGTTTACAACGAGGAGGACAATTTAAAACGCGTGGAACAGGAACTTTCCAACTATCTGAAAATTGCCTCAAAAAAAACAAACATCCTTTTTGTGAATGACGGAAGCAGGGACAAAAGCCAGTTATTGATAGAAGAAATTTGCGCCAACAACCCTGATTTCTCCTATATTTCATTTGAGCAAAACAGAGGATTGAGCGCTGCCATTGCAGCCGGATTTAAACATGTGGATGCAGCATTGGTTGGGTATATCGATTCTGATTTACAAACTGCGCCGGAAGATTTTAATCTGTTGTTGCAAGAAATTGGGGAATTTGATTTGGTTACCGGGGTCAGAACCGGCAGAAAAGATTCCTTTGTAAAAAACATGTCATCCACAATTGCCAATGGAATCAGACGTGCTTTCACCCATGACGGGATGGATGATACCGGCTGTCCGTTAAAAGTGATTAAAACGGAATATGCCAAAAATATTCCCATGTTTAACGGGTTGCACCGCTTTTTACCCGCGATGATTTTATTGCAAAACGGCAAAATAAAACAAATCCCAGTACAGCATTTCCCAAGAATTGCGGGTGTGGCAAAATATGGATTGTGGAACCGATTGATTGGTCCGCTCATCGATTGTTTTGCCTATGTTTGGATGAAGAAAAAATACTTAAACTACAAAATAGCTAAAAAAGGGTAATGAGCAATTGGATCATTTACAGTATCGGTTTTTTGGCGCAGTTGTTATTTTCTGTAAGGCTCATTTTACAATGGATTTTATCAGAAAAAAGCAAAAAGGTGTTAACGCCTGCCATTTTTTGGAAAATAAGTCTGTTTGCCTCCTTTCTTTTATTTGTTTATGGCTATTTGCGTGAGGATTTCTCCATTATGTTGGGCCAGGCCCTCACCTATTTCATTTATATCCGGAATTTACAACTGCAGGGCGAATGGAAAAAAGCGCCAAAATACGTGCGTATCTTCCTGTGGATTTTTCCACTGCTTATTGTTATTTATTATTTCAACAACAACACCTACGATGTGGCCAAGTTGCTGAAAAATGAGGACATCCCAAAATGGTTATTAATTATGGGAATTGTTGCGCAAACAATTTTTGCGCTTCGGTTTGTGTACCAATGGATTTATTCCGAAAAAAACAAACAATCGCTATTGCCATATGGTTTTTGGCTGCTGAGTTTTATTGGCTCCATCATGATCTTAATTTATGCGATCTTAAGAAAAGATCCGGTATTATTGCTTGGTCACCTGATGGGTTCCGTAATTTATTTCAGAAATCTAATTTTATCAAAAAGGGAAAATATGAGTAACATTTTAAAGACACTATCAGATGATTAAAATCTTCGAAAAATATCCATTAGGCTTATTGTCAGGTGTTGTTTTATTGATGCTCGTTGTTCACTTAGAAGTACCAAACATTACCATTATGGAAGCCCGAAATTTTATTACGGCGCGTGAAATGGTACAGGATAATAATTGGTTATTAACCACTATGAATGGCGAAGCACGCTACCAAAAACCGCCATTACCAACTTGGTTAACAGCTGTTTCAGGAATACTATTTGGCATCAACAATGTTTGGGCATTAAGACTTCCGGCTGCATTGATGGTGTTATTTTCAGGAATTTGTATATATTCTTTGTCCCTGAAATTAAAAATGTCAAAAATTCAAAGTTTAAATAACAGTTTAATTTTGGTGACTTCTTTTTATATTTTCGCCATTATTATTGAAGCACCTTGGGATATTTTTGCCCACGGTTTTATGCTTTCCGGACTCTATTTTTTGTTTCTCTTTTTTGAAGAAAAAAATATTCTTTGGAAAAACGCTTTATTGGCCGCATTTTTTGTCGGATTGTCATTATTGAGTAAAGGTCCGGTATCGCTATACGTTTTGTTTTTGCCGTTTTTAATTTCCTATGGCATTGTATTTAAATTTAAAAACCTAAAATCGAGAATACTTCCATTGCTCGTTTTCCTCATTTTATTTATGTTGATTGGCGGCTGGTGGTTTGCATATGTGAGATTGGCAGATCCCCAAGCATTTTTGAAAATTGCCACAAAAGAAACCGAAAATTGGAGCAGCTACAACATCAAACCATTTTATTACTATTGGAACTTTTTTCTGCAATCGGGTTTGTGGGCCATTCCCGCATTGATAAGTTTATTTTATCCTTATTTAATAAAGCGTGTTGAACATCAAAAAGCGTATAAATTCTCATTTTGGTGGACAATTATTGCAGTTGTTCTATTGTCGTTGATTCCCGAAAAAAAACCGCGTTATTTGGTTCCAGTATTGATTCCGCTGGCTATAAATACAGGGTTTTACATCCACTATTTAATTACCAATTTTTCTAAAATAAAACGAAAAGCAGAAACTTTTCCGGTTTATTTTAATTTTGGATTAATTGCCTTCATAAGTCTTACTGTGCCTTTTGCCTTATTCTTTTTGCTAAAAGATAATTTACAAAATCACTTATTTAGTTATGTATTAACGGCATTGTCAACACTATTAATAGGAATTCTTCTTTTTAAAAATTTGTATTCCAAAAAATTTCAAAATGTATTTTATTTAACTATCTTGTTTGTGGTTTCCTTGGCTGTTTTCGGATTGCCATTGTCAAACAATTTAAATGATAATCCAAAATTCAAATCCCTAAACACTTTGCATCAATTTGAAAAAAACAATAAGATCACCAGTTATTCCATTGGTGAAATAACACCTGAACTTCTTTGGGATTATAACGGAATATTAAAAGACATTTATAAAAATAAATTATTAGAAATTCCTTCTGAACCAA
>CAMDPE010000149.1 GCA_945903795.1 Lutibacter flavus
AATAAAATCATATTTGGATTTTTGGAATTTGACTCCAAACTAGCCTGGGCCAATAACACATCTTTTGTAAAATAAAGCGTACTGATCAAAAAAGAACCCACACCAATCGCCAAAATTAATATTAGGGTTTGGTTTTGAGGGCGAAATAAGTTTAACAAGCTTTGGCGTGCCACAAAACCCCAAGAAGTGGGGAAATATTTTTTGATGCTTTTCATAAACAAGTTGGCAATGCCTGCCAATACAGAAAAGGTGATTAAAATACCGCCGACAAAAGCAAGCGAATACCGCCAGTCTTTTAACAACCAAAACGAAAAAATAAATATGAACAAAAATATGCCCAACAGCACCATAATTCCAGCCTTTCTCGACTTTGAAGTGTCTTCTTCCTGAACCCTTAAAGCTTGCAGCGGAGAAACATACAACGTGTTCATTAAAGGGTATAAAGCAAACAAAACCGACATAAAAACGCCCAATAACAATCCCATTAAAATAACCTGCGGAGAAAAATTCATTTCCACGTCAACCGGTAAAAGATCACCCAAAAACAAAGGAAATAACTGCTGCAACAGCAAACCAAGAACGGTTCCGATAAGACCGCCTAAAAAACCAATTCCGGCAATTTGAAGCAAATAGATAAGAAAGGTTTGTTTTTTGGTAGCGCCTAAACATTTAAGAACTGCGACGGCGCGTAATTTTTCTTTGATATAAATGTGGATGGCGCTTGCAATGCCCACACAGCCCAACAATAAGGCAATGAAAGCCACCAAATTAAGAAACTTTCCAAAATTATCATACCTGCGCCCCAATCGTTCACTGGTAGAAATATGTGTATCTAAGTCGGCATCCTGCAAATCTATAACCGTCCCAAGTTTTTTTTCCAGTTGTTCCAAATCCATCGTTGGAGGCGCAACAAAATAAAAATCATAATTAATGCGGCTGCCGGTTTGTACCAATCCGGTTTCCGCAATCAAGCTATATGGAATAATTACCGGTGGCGCGATGGAACTGAAAATAGCATTACTTCCCGGCGAAGCTATTAACGCGCCCACAATAGGCAAGGTGATTTTTCCAATTTTTATGCTATCGCCAGCCTGCAAACCCAATTGCAGCAGCAAAGTTGCATCAACCAAAGCAGCTTCCTGCTTTTGGTATTGATTTTCTGCCGAAACAGGTTCAGTTTCCAACAATCCGTAAAATGGAAAACCTTCCTCCATTCCCCTAACCTGAACCAATTTGGCAGCACCTGTTTTAGGAAAAGCAGCCATAGAGGAAAAGCTTATTTCCTTTGCATCGGCACCGCCCAAAGAATCTATTATTTGTACAACTTTTTCAGTTGGCGGTTGGTTACTGTCAATTTTATAATCAGCGCCCATTAAGGATTTGGACTGTAATGCAATGGTTTCTTTTAAGGTTTCTCCAAATGATTGAATGGATACAACGGCAGCGATTCCCAAAACGATGGAAGCAACAAAAAGCACCAATTTTTTACTGCTGGCTTTTCCGTCGCGCCATGCCATTTTTAAAAGCCATTGAAAAGACGCCTTTGAAGCAGCTTCTTTGTTGCTGTTCATCATAAGGCAATTGTTTTATTTTCAACAATTTTACCGCCTTTTAAGCGAAGAATATGTTGGGTTTTTTGCGCCAATTCAATATCGTGGGTAACAATAACAAGGGTAGTTCCCAATTCTTTATTTAGGTTGAAGAGCAATTCTACCACTTTTTCGCCAGTTTCCGCATCCAGATTTCCGGTAGGTTCATCGGCAAAAAGAATAGATGGTTTGTTAGAAAATGCCCTGGCCACAGCCACTCTTTGTTGTTCACCTCCCGAAAGTTGGGATGGATAATGGTGATAACGATCTGCCAGTCCAACTTTTTCCAACAATTCCATGCCAATTTTAGCGGCATTTTTATCGCCTTGAAGTTCCAGTGGCACCGCAACGTTTTCAAGTGCCGTAAGTGTTGGCAGCAATTGAAAATCCTGAAAAACAAATCCGACATTTTTATTTCGCAACAAAGCACGTTGGTCTTCACTTAAAGAATTTAATTGAACACCGCACAATTCTATAGTTCCGGAGTCCGAATGGTCGAGTCCGGCGCAAAGCCCTAACAACGTGGTTTTTCCGCTACCGGAAGGGCCAACAATTGAAAAGGTTGAACCTTCTTCTATATCGAAGGAAATATCATGAAGTACCGTTAATTTTTTAGAACCGCTAGAATAAGTTTTCTCTAAGTTCTCAATGTTTAATATCTTTGCCATAGCGTTGTCTTTACCCTGTTTTTGGGAAAGAGGCAAATTAAAGAAATCATTTTAATTTAAACACCAAATGCTATGCGAATCCTGTTAATGTTTTGTTATTTTTTGCTATTTACCCTATGTTTTTCCTGTGGTGAAAGTCCTAATAAAAAAGAGGAAAACAATGCAAAAAAAACTGACAGTACTAAACTAAAAGACAAAAAAACTGCGGATAAAAAAGTAATTCTTTTCTTTGGCACCAGCCTTACGGCAGGAATGGGATTGGATCCCAATGAAGCTTTTCCGGCGTTAATTCAGCAAAAAATAGATTCCTTAAGTTTGCCTTATGAAGTTGTCAACGCCGGTTTAAGCGGAGAAACAACGGCTGGCGGAAAAAACAGAATCAACTGGGTACTGAATCAAAAGGTGGATGTTTTTGTTTTAGAATTGGGTGCCAATGACGGACTTCGTGGAGTTCCTTTAACAGAAACCAAAAGCAACTTGCAGGAGATTATTGATGTTGTAAACGAAAAAAATTCTGACACAAAAATTGTTTTGGTGGGTATGGAAATTCCGCCGAATATGGGTGAAGATTATACTTCGGAATTTAGAAATATCTTTCCTGATCTTGCTAAAAAAAATAAGCTGGAATTGGTGCCTTTTTTATTGCAAAATGTTGGTGGCGTTAAAGAATTGAACCAGCCTGACGGCATTCATCCAACTTCCGAAGGACAAAAGATTTTGGCCAATAATGTTTGGAAAGTATTGAAACCAGTAATTACCGATTAATCTGAAATAATTCACAATACATTTTTTAACTATTTTTACCTCAAATTAAAAATGATGATTTTCCGAAGCGCAACAAAAAATGACGTGCCATTTATTATAAAAATGTTGGCAAATGACAAATTAGGTAAATTGAGGGAAAATTATCAGGACCCTTTGCCGGAAAGTTATTACGCAGCTTTTGAAATCATTAATTCAGACCCAAATCAGGAATTAATGGTTGTGGAAAAGGAAAATGATACTGAGATAGCAGCTACTTTTCAACTCACTTTTATTCCGTATTTAAGTTATCAGGGGAAATTAAGGGCGCAAATTGAAAACGTATTTGTTCGGGAAGATTTAACCGGCCATGGCATCGGAAAAAAAATATTTGAATGGGCCATTGCGAGAGCCAAAGAACGAAATGCGCATTTATTGCAATTGACCAGCGATAAACAAAGACCCAACGCCATTAAATTTTATGAAGATTTGGGGTTTAAAACTTCTCACGAAGGAATGAAATTACATTTTAAATAAATAAAAAAACATGAAAATTACTTTTATACCACTATGTCTTTTGTTGATTTTGTTTACGTCTTGCAATGAAAATAAAATTAAAGAAACAACCGTAATTACATTAGCTGAAACATCTAAAAGTTGGGATGGCAAAACGCTTCCAAAATATCCTGACGGCAATCCTAAAGTCACTATTTTAAAAATAATTATTCCTCCAAAAACCAAATTAAAACTGCATAAACACCCCGAAATAAATGCGGGTATTTTATTAAAAGGCGAATTAACTGTGATTAGTGAGCATAATGACACTTTAAATCTTAGCGCCGGTGATCCAATTGTAGAGCTTGTAAATACTTGGCATTATGGAATAAATAATGGCAATGAACCAGCGGAAATAGTTGTTTTTTATGCCGGAATTGAAAACAAGCCTATCACTGTGCTTAAAAATTTAAAACAGTCAACATCACATTAAAAAATATAATTCGAAATTTTTTATTGCAAATTTCGAATTATACCTATACTGTTGTCTATATATATTTATGACAATCCGGAAATTACGCCGTTGTTATCAATCGTCATTCCTTCAGAAGCAGGAACGCCGGGCAATCCTGGCATACGCATCATTTCGCCCAATATTGGGATGATAAAACCAGCACCGGCAGAAATTTCAATTTCCCTAACTGTAACATTGAATCCTTTTGGTCTTCCCAAAACGGTTTCATTATCTGTAAATGATTTTTGGGTTTTTGCCATACAAATAGGCAAATTATTAAAACCAAGTCTGTCAATTCTTTTTAGATTTAGCAAGGCCTTTTTTTCAAAATCAACACCATCGGCGCCATAAATTTCTTTTGCAATAGTTTCAATTTTTTCTTTTACTGGGGAATTCCAGTCATACAATGGTTTAAATTTGGAGTTGTTTGCATCAACTACTTTTACAACAGCTTCCGCAAGTTTTGTTGTGCCTTCTCCTCCTTTTGCCCAGCCTTCAGAAACGACAGCCTGAACGCCCATTGCAGCACATTTTTCAATAACATAATTCACCTCTTCTTTTGAATCACTTACAAAAGCATTAATTGCAACTACAGGTTCAATATTAAATTTTCTTATATTTTCAATATGTTTTTCTAAGTTAGGAAAACCCTTTATAACAATCTCCATATTTGGTGTGTTATAAGCCTCTTTTTTAGCGCCGCCATGGTGACGCAATGCCCTGATTGTTGCCACCAGCACCACCGCTTTCGGACTTAAATTAGCAGCCACACATTTGATGTTTAAGAATTTTTCGGCACCTAAATCCGCCCCAAAACCTGCTTCGGTAACCACATAATTCGATAAAGAAAGTCCCATTTTTGTTGCTATAATGGTGTTTGTGCCTTGTGCGATATTCGCAAATGGACCGCCATGAATAATGGCTGGATTTTCTTCCAAAGTTTGCACCAAATTTGGTTTAATGGCATCTCTCAACAAAATAGCCATCGCATTTTCTGCCTTTAAATCACGTGCAAAAATTGGTTGATTATCAAATGTAAATCCAATGAAAATATCACCCAGTCGTTTTTTCAAATTTTCAAAATCAGTTGCCATACATAAAATGGCCATCACTTCGGAAGCTGGCGTAATATTAAAACCATCTTCTCTTGGAATACCATTAACAGTGCCTCCCAAGCCAATAATGATATTTCTTAAAGCCCTGTCGTTCATGTCAATAACACGTTTCCAAACTACCGTTCTTGAATCTATATTCAAATTATTGACGGTACTTTGCAAATTATTATCGATTAAAGCCGACAATAAATTGTTAGCTTTTTCCACCGCATTAAAATCGCCGGTAAAATGAAGATTGATATCTTCCATTGGAACAACTTGAGAATAACCACCTCCGGCAGCGCCACCTTTAATTCCAAAAACGGGACCTAAAGATGGTTCTCGCAAAACAACTGTCGCCTGTTTTCAAATTTTATTCAAGCCTTCGGTTAACCCAATTGAAACAGTTGTTTTGCCTTCTCCTGCGGGAGTTGGCGTAATGGCCGTCACTAAAATTAAATTGTTCTTTTTGATTTTTTCTTCATCAATAAAACTTAAAGGCAATTTTGCTTTGTATTTCCCATACATTTCCAAATCGTCCTCTTCTATACCTAATTTGGCTGCAATTTCTCTAATATGAATTAATTTTTTATGCTGTGCTATTTCTATATCTGATAAATGCTTCATTTTTTTATGATTTTAGTAACAAATATATAAAATTCATCCTTCAGAATTGTAATAAATATGGATATGACAATTAACCAATATAAAAAGAAAAAAAGAATTGTCAGTTCTTAATTGAAATTATATATTTGCACGTTAATTCAAACTATATTTATATAAAATAAATTTAAAATGCAAAACAAAGGACTTATAAAGTTATTCGCTATTCTATTCGGATTAGTAAGTTTATATCAATTATCATTTACATGGTTTACAGGTGGTGTTGAAAATAAAGCAAAAGTGTATGCAGAAACTAGATCTGATGACGGTCGTGAAATAGCCCGATTAGAAAGAGCGTATTTAGACTCTATTGCAAATTATCCGGTTATAGATTTAGGGTTTGTTCAATTTAGCTATAGCGAAATTAAAGACAAACAACTTAACTTAGGATTAGACCTTAAAGGCGGTATCAACGCTATTTTACAGGTTTCTGTTAAGGACATTTTAATTGGATTGTCTAATGACTCAAGAAACCCTGTGTTTAATGAAGCATTGGCAAAAGCAGATTTGGCGCAAAAAAGCAGCGACGACACCTATTTAAATTTATTTTTTAATGAGTTCAAGAAATTAAGCGACGGAAAAGTTAAATTAAGCGATCCAAGTATTTTTGGTAACAAATCTTTACGAGAAAAAATAAACTTTAAATTAACGGATGAAGAAGTAAAACCAATTATTGAAGCCGAAATTTCCGGATCAATCAATACCGCTTTTGAGGTATTAAGGAGCCGTATCGATAAATTTGGTGTTACTCAGCCTAATATTCAACGTATTGGAAACTCAGGTCGTATTTTAATTGAATTGCCTGGAGCAAAAGATATTGACCGTGTTAAAAAATTATTACAAAGCACTGCTGAATTGGAGTTTTGGGAAGTATACTCAAATCAAGAAACTGCAAATTTCTTTTTTCAAGCCAACTCGGTTGTAGAAAATTTACTGAAAACAGAGACTGAGGCAGTAACAGATACTACCGCTGCGCCAAAAGAAAATATTGATGATTTGTTGGGTGCTGTTTCTGATTCTTTGGCAACAAAACAAGCAACTAATCTATTCACTTTTTTAACGCCTAGTGTTCCTCAAGCTGAAAATCAAATTTCATCTGTAATTGGAACCGCTAAAGTTGCCGATACTGCAAAAGTAAACAAATATTTAGCGTTGACCGAAGTTAGAGCATTGCTTCCTAACGATATGAAGTATGCTAAATTTCTTTGGGATGCCAAACCATTTTCTTCAACTGTTTCAGCAACCAACGAAAGTACCGAGTTAATTTATTTATACGGGATTAAATCTAACCGTGAAGATATTGCTCCAATTGAAGGTGATGTAATTGAAGATGCAAGTCAGGAATACGGACAAACCAGTGCTCCTGAGGTAAGTATGAC
Source organism: Lutibacter flavus (assembly GCA_945903795.1). Lineage (GTDB taxonomy): Bacteria > Bacteroidota > Bacteroidia > Flavobacteriales > Flavobacteriaceae > Lutibacter > Lutibacter flavus_A. Next base: position 7,144 of record CAMDPE010000149.1, read on the forward strand.
AATGAATGCAGGAGGAACCAAATTGTGGGGAAAAATGACTACTGACAACGTAGGCAAGTTTGTTGCCGTTGTGTTGGATGATTATGTTTATACCGCACCTTCAGTAAATACAGCCATCTTAAATGGAAGAACATCTATTTCAGGAGGAAGTATGACTGTTGCTGAAGCACAAGATATTGCAAACGTATTAAAAGCTGGTAAATTACCAGCTGCCGCACATATTATACAATCAGAAATTGTTGGACCATCATTAGGGCAACAAGCCATTGATAGCAGTATGTATTCATTCTTTTTAGCATTGCTGATTGTCTTTGCCTGGATGGTTTTTTACTACGGAAAAGCAGGTTTAATAGCCGATTTCGCTTTAATTGTGAACCTTTTATTTATTTTCGGAATATTAACAGCCTTTGGAGCCGTATTAACGTTGCCTGGAATAGCGGGTATCATTTTAACCATCGGTATGGCAGTTGATGCAAACGTAATTATCTATGAAAGGATTAAAGAGGAATTAAGCAATGGAAAAGGATTAAAAGCTTCGATAAAATACGGATTTAGTTATGATGGTGCATTTTCAGCTATTTTGGATGCAAACGTTACATCATTGTTAACCGGTATCATTTTATATGTTTTCGGAACAGGTCCGGTACAAGGATTTGCATATACCTTTATTGTGGGTATTTTAACTTCATTGTTTACTGCAATTTTTATCTCTCGTTTGGTGATTGACTGGTATGCTGCAAAAGGAAAAATATTTACATTTAATACGAGTATCACAAAAAATTGGTTTACTAAAATCAATGTTGAT
>CAMDPE010000150.1 GCA_945903795.1 Lutibacter flavus
TGTAACCAATGCGCCAGCCGGTCATCGCAAATGCTTTTGCAACGCCATTAACGGTAATGGTTCTGTCATACATATTTGGAATAGCGGCAAAACTAAAATTAGGTTCGCCATAATTGATGTGTTCATAAATTTCATCTGAAAGAATGAAAATTTTTGGGTGTTTTTCCAGCACTTTTGCAAAAGCCCTATATTCTGCTTCACTATAAATTGTGCCGCTAGGATTGTTTGGAGAGTTGAAAAATACCATTTTTGTTTTTGGCGTAATGGCCGCTTCCAACTGCGCCGGCGTAATTTTAAAATCAGCTTCAACAGTTGAAGGGATTTCAACATACGTTGCTTCTGCCAATATGGAAATGGCCGAATAACTTACCCAATATGGCGCAGGCAACAATACCTCATCACCCGGATTTAGCAATACCATCGCCACATTGGCAATAGATTGTTTTGCACCCGTTGAAACCACTATTTGATTGGGTTGGTAAACGACATTATTGTCACGTTTAAATTTTTCGCAAATCGCCTTTTTTAAATCCACATAACCATCTACAGGACTGTAAGAGCTGTAATTGTCGTGAATGGCCTGAATAGCGGCTTCCTTAATAAAATCGGGCGTGTTAAAGTCTGGTTCACCCAAACTTAAACTGATAATGTCTTTTCCCTGTTCTTTTAGCTCTCTGGCTTTTGCCGCCATGGCTAAGGTTTCTGAAACCGGTAAGTTGTTAATTCTGTCGGAAAGTTGGTTGGTCATATCGGAAAATTTATGCGTACGCCGGCTTTGCGCCAAGCGTTTTTAATTGATTAAAATGTTCGGCAATTGCCTTGGTAAATGTTTTATATTCGTTATACGGCAAATCATATTCCAATGCCGTTTCTTTTACAATTTTAGCTATTTTTCCATAATGAATATGTGAAATATGAGGAAAAATATGATGTTCCACCTGATGGTTCAAACCACCAGTATACCATGAAATAAATTTATTGTTCGGCGCAAAATTTGTTGTGGTGTATAATTGATGCACTGCCCAAGTGTGCTCCAAATTACCTTCTTTATCCGGCAATGGCATTTCTGCCATTGGAACGATGTGTGCCAATTGAAAAACAACACTTAAAATGATTCCTGCGGTATAATGCATCACAAAAAAACCAATCAATACTTTCCACCAGGCAATATCCAAAATCAACAAGGGCAAAGCAATCCAAAGGAAATAATAAAGCAATTTGGTCACAATTAACGTGGTCCATTCTGTAGCCGGATTAGGGAATTTACCATAAGAAAGTTTGCGTTTCAAATACTTACGCATCTGCCTAAAATCGGTGGTGATGGCCCAATTAATGGTTAACAAACCATACAAAAAGAAAGAATAATATTTTTGAAATTGATGTATTTTTAACCATTTGGCATTTTTGTTGAAACGGATAATTCTGCCTGCATCAATATCCTCATCATGACCCGGAATATTTGTAAAAGAATGGTGCAAAACATTGTGTTGCACTTTCCAGTTATAAACATTTCCCGCCAAAATATACATGCTGCTTCCCATTATTTTATTCACCCATTTTTTGCTTGAAAAAGACTCATGGTTGCTGTCGTGCATCACATTCATCCCAACACCTGCCATACCAATTCCAATCACAACGGTTAGTAATAGCAATACCCATTGCGGCATGGAAACCGTTAATATTAAAACCAAAGGCGCCAAAAACAAACTGAACATGATGATAGCCTTGGAATATAATTTCCAATTTCCGGTACGTTTAAGCCCATTTTCCTTAAAATACGCGTTAACCCTTTTATTTAATGTCTTGAAAAAAATTGCTTTCTCTGTTCTGGAAAAGCTGATTGTATTACTTGTCATAATTATATTTGTAAATCAATACATTATAGCGCCAAAATTACGCCATTAATGTTTCGTTAAATAACTTTTGTGAAAAATATAACATTTTTTCAAAAGATGTTAATTTAATTTAGGAAACCGTAATTTTGCGCTCACAATACTGCAAATATATGGACATCATTTTAAAATACTTCCCCAATTTATCGGAAAATCAAATCTCCCAATTTTCACAATTGAAGGAATTATACGCTTTTTGGAATGCCCAAATCAATGTGATTTCAAGAAAAGATATTGAGGAATTGCCCGTTCGGCACGTATTGCATTCCTTGGGAATTGCGAAAGTGCAGCCATTTAAACCGGGCGCCCACATATTGGATGTTGGAACAGGCGGCGGATTTCCGGGAATTCCGTTGGCCATATTGTTTCCGGAAACGCATTTTCATTTGGTGGATTCCATCGGAAAAAAAATTAAAGTGGTAAAGGAAGTTGCTGCAGCCTTAGATTTAAAAAATGTAAAAGCCGAAGCCATCAGGGCCGAAGAAGTGAAAGGGGAATTCGATTTTATTGTAAGCCGTGCGGTTACCAATATGGATGATTTTGTGAAATGGACCAAAGCCAAAATCGCAAAAAAACAGCAACACGAATTGAAAAACGGCATCCTGTATTTGAAAGGCGGCGATTTAACCGAAGAATTGAAGCATTTCCCAAAAGCACAGTTGTTTGATTTAACCCACTATTTTGAAGAGGATTTTTTTGAAACCAAGAAAGTGGTGCATATTCCTTTAAAAAAGAAATAAATATGATTTATGTTATGGTTTAACCAAATAATAAAAGGTAAATTTGTCTGATATTAAATCGAAAAAATCATGAGTCAAGATAAAGCATGTTTAGTGTGTAAAAAACCATCAGCGGAAGTGCCTTTAACAAAATTTTATTACCAGGAAAGTAAATTTTATATTTGTCCGCAACATATCCCAATTTTAATACATAATCCACAAGAATTGAACGGTTTATTGGCTGGTGCCGACAAACTTACCGGAGGATAAAAAATTACTAGTAAGTTGTATTTACAACATCATTTGCGTTAAGGATCGAAGTGGAAATCCTTTTTTTTATCGCCTTTTCGGCGATGAAAAAAGATTGTAACGTAAAGCCTGACCCGCAGGGTAACGCCCAAAATGATCAGATATAAATTACTGTACTTATTAGAATTAAACCACAATTATTAAATTTATTGCATAAAAAAACGCGCCTATTAGCGCGTTTTTAATTTAAGCTGTTCTTATTATTTTTTGAATTTTTCTGATAAATCCTTACCAAACAGTTTCAATTTTTCAATGGCAGTTTCCACTTCTTTTTCAACAGTTTCAATAGTGCTTTCTTTCAAAAACGGATATCTGTAGTCTGTTGGCGGTACAAAAGTTTCTTTAATTGTGCGGGTATTTACCCAGCGCAATAAATTCCAAACAGAACCAGCCTTGTCGTTCGTTCCAGATCCGCGAGCGCCGCCAAATGGTTGTTGGCCAACAACGGCTCCGGTTGGTTTGTCGTTGATATAAAAGTTCCCTGCGGCATTTTCCAATTTGTTGGTTGCAATATCAATCACATAACGGTCACCGCTAAAAATAGCGCCTGTTAATGCATATTCGCTTGTATTATCAACCACATCTAAAGTTTCTTCCCATCTCTCGTCTTCATAAACATAAATGGTCATTATTGGTCCGAACAACTCATTAACCATTGTTGCATATTTTGGGTTGGTGGTTAAAATTACCGTTGGTTCAATAAAATAACCAATTTCGTCATTATAACCTCCACCAATTATAACTTCTGCATCATTATCTATTTTTGCTTGATCAATTGCGCCCGATAATTTTTTAAAGGCTCTATTGTCAATTACTGCATTTATAAAGTTTGAAGTATCTTCCGGTGATCCCATTTTAAACGATTTCAAATCATTTTCAATAGAAGTTCTTATAGCGCCCCACAAACTTTTTGGCAAATATGCACGCGATGCCGCTGAACATTTTTGTCCTTGGTATTCAAAAGCGCCTCTTGAAATTGCGGTGGCAACTTCTTGTGCGTTTGCTGTTGGATGTGCCCAAATAAAATCTTTTCCACCTGTTTCTCCAACAATTCTTGGGTATGATTTATACGTATTCATATTTTTTCCAATGGTTTCCCAAAAACTTTTGAATACTGGTGTTGAGCCTGTAAAGTGAACGCCTGCAAAATCGCGACTGTTCAATAAAACATCCGTAATCATAGCCGAATTGCCGGTTACCATATTGATAACGCCATCTGGCAATCCTGCAGCTTTAAACAATTCCATAATTACTTGTGCAGAATAAACTTGTGAGCTTGCGGGTTTCCAAATCACCACATTTCCCATTAATGCAGGTGCTGCAGGCAAATTACCTGCAATTGAGGTGAAATTAAAAGGTGTAATTGCATACACAAAACCTTCAAGCGCTCTGTATTCCATGCGGTTCCAAATTCCTGCCGAAGATATTGGCTGATTATTGTAAATCTCCGTCATAAATTGTACGTTAAATCTAAAAAAGTCGATCAATTCACAAGCTGCATCAATTTCAGCTTGAAATACGTTTTTGGATTGTGCAATCATGGTGGCTGCATTTATTTTGTTGCGAAACGGGCCAGCCAATAAATCAGCTGCTTTTAAGAAAATTGCGGCTCTGTGTTCCCAGCTTGTTGCAGCCCATTTTACACGTGCTTCCGCAGCTTTTTTAACGGCCAGTTCAATATGTTCTTTTTCGGCCACATGGTATTTTCCCACACAGTGTTTGTGATCGTGTGGTGGATGAATATCAACCGTATTTCCTGTTCTGTATTCTTTTCCGCCAATATAAAAAGGAATGTCAACTTGCTCATTGAACATTTTTTTATAGGTGTCTATTAACGCTTTGCGTTCTGGAGTCCCCGGAGCGTATGAATTGATAGGCTCATTGACTGCTTTTGGTACGTTGTAAAATCCTGAAGCCATGGTATATTTTTTTAAAGTTTTTTAAATTAAATTTGTTTTGCAAAGTTACAAAAATGAATTTACTTTATATATTAGGGCCTAATACTCAATAATCAAATTTTAATACAATGTGCACTGTTACTTTTTTGCCTTTAGGTAATACCGGTTTCATACTTACTTCCAACCGTGATGAACAAAGATTAAGAGAAACTTTGCATCCGAAATTTTATGAAGAAGATGGTGTTGAAATGCTTTTTCCGAAAGACAAAGTTGCTGGAGGAACGTGGATTGGCGTAAGTTCAAAAAAAAGATTGGTTTGTGTTTTGAACGGCGGTTTTATAAAGCACAAAAGAAAGGAAAATTACAGCAAAAGCCGCGGATTAATTGCTAAAGAATTGTTGAAAGAAAACAGCCTGCAACCTTATCTTGAAAACCTAAATTTGTTGGATATTGAACCATTTACAATGATTATTGTTGACTGGAATAATAACGAATTGAATTTGATTGAAGTGGTTTGGGACGAACATGAAAAGCATATCACAACACACAAAAACGAACCTAAAATTTGGTCCTCTTCCACTTTATATACAGCTGAAATTAAAGAATTCCGCAAAAATTTGTTTCAACAATGGCTTTCTGAAAATGAGTTCAATTCAGAAGCAATTTTGCAATTTCACCATGCTGAAACAGGCGATAAAGAACAAGCCGTTTTAATGAAACGCAGTTATGTTGAAACCATCAGCATTACTTCCGTAAAAAAAATTGAAAACACGCTTGAAATGGTATATGAAGATATTGCTCATTCCTTAAAAACAACCGTTAATTTTACGCGTTTATAAAAGAAAGCAGAAACACAATAAGAATACCCGCCAAGCCCAAAAATGAATAAAAAATGTTTAAAATCATAAATTTTAACGCTGTTCTAAAATGCCCTTGTCCGTAAAAATACCGCAATGCCTTGTATAAATAAATAAGAAATAAGAGCACAAAAATCCAAGTTACATTTTCCATTTTAACCACAAGATTCAGCGAATAAAAAATAATAAACAACAAGAAGAAAACAGTTTGCGTATTAAAAACAAACACCAAATGCTCCATATAAGTGAATTTTTTTCTAAAGCACAGCCATTTTAAAAAGAGCGTGAAAATCGGCAAGAATACAAACAGGGAAATGGAAATATAAGAGGTGAATTTATTGATTAAATTTTTAACGCCTTCATCCGTATCCAAATGCGCCATGTTAGCTTCCACTTTTTTAACTTGCTGGTAATAAAAAGTGTTCCAAAATGTTTTTTGGTAACCCAAACTGTCCATCGCCTGCTCGTTGGAATAAGAAGGAAATTTTCTGTGAAAGTTGGTAAAGTCTGCTATTTTATCAAAAAAACCAACATTGGCTTCCTTTTTTGTTTGGATGGCATATTCAAAGTTTGATTTTGCAGAATCAGAGTCATCTTCAAACAGTTTAAACGCATTTTCCAACTCAGCTATCGCTTTGGTGTTGGTGGAATCTTTTAGTTTGCTTTCAGCTATTTTATTTTTCAGGCTTGTTTTTATGGAATCGATTTGTTTTGGATTCAATTTAGACAGGGAATCTATGTTTTTTGTGGCCGTTGCAATGTCTTTTATCGGATTTTTGGCGATGTCAATCTGATTTGAAATACCTAAAATTAAAAAGAAAATAATAGAAACATTAAGATATAATTGAAACGGATTTACATATTTTTCACGTTTTCCTAAAATATATTCTTTGGCAACTTTTCCTGGTTTGATAAGCAATGGAATAAATGTTGTCCAAAAACGTGAATCATAAGCTAAAAATCCTGAAAAAAGGTTGTTTATGAAATTATTGAAGCTCAGTCGATCAGTGGTGTTTTTTTGTCCACAATACGAACAAAAATTTTCATCCTTCAAAAGTGGCTGACCACAATTTAAACATTCAAAGCCTTTTGTTTGTTTGTTTTGAAACTTTTGAAGTTTAAATTTCATTGGGTTAGTTATGAATACTGGAAACCATCAACTGAAATGTGGGAATGTACACTTTAAAAGTGCTTGAAGTGGTAAAGTTTACCATATTGTAAAAACCCTTCATCGCTCCAATAGGAGACGTTAAAAAGCAATTTGATCTATACGTATATTTTTGAGTGGGTTTTAATATTGGTTTTTTTCCTATTACCCCAGAACCTTCAACAAATTCGGTATTGTTTAACGAATCAAAAATTGTCCATTGACGTTCTAAAAGCTGAACGGTATCATTACTTTGGTTTTCAATGGTAACTTCATAACTAAAAGCAAAATACAGCCTAAAATTTTGATAGTTTGTGCCTTCAAAATTAGAGGTTACTGAAATTTTAATGCCATTTGTTACTTGTTGTACCATAGATACTTAGTTGATTTTATTATTCAAAGATACTAAAAATTTCAAACAAAAATATTAGTTATTTATTTTTTCGGAATTACCATAACCAACACCAATCAATTTTGTGTATCGGCTTCCAAATTTTTTATAATACACCAAAACGGTATAATCATTTTCAGTTTGATAAAAAGAGCCGTCAATATCGTGGGTACTAATTTTTCCTGCACTAGATTTGGTCACATATTGATAATTGTAAAATCCCTGTTTCAGAAGTAATTTGGCTTCATACAAATCCAAAGGTTCATTATATGTTAGTTTATTGTCTTTATTTAACCGCCAATTATTGAAATTTCCGTTTACATATACTTCCTTACCTTCAAGGTTTTGCGAACTTTTTAGAGAAAAATACACCCAACTGTAATCGGCATCCGTATTGTTGTTTTCGCCTGTTAATGTTCTGATCACAAAATTTCCGTTTACATCGGGCGCCAAAGTATAAGGCTGGTTCCTTCTTTCTTCGTCGGTAAATAAATAGGTATGGTATAAATCACTTCCAAGCTCAACTTTTGCAATATTTAAGGATGAGTTTCTGATGGATTTAGAGTCGAAATATAAAAATTCATTTCCGGCCCAAAAACTTGTTTCTTTATTATATTTATATAACAATTGGTTTCCCCTAAAAAACTGGGGTTTTAAGCCAACAATAGCATTTTGCCAATTGTTGTTTTGAAGAA
>CAMDPE010000151.1 GCA_945903795.1 Lutibacter flavus
CAAGACTATATTTTTGGAATGGTTTTATTAAACGACTGGAGCGCCCGAGACATTCAAAAATGGGAATATGTGCCTCTTGGGCCATTTTTGGGAAAAAGTTTTGCCACAACGATGTCGCCCTGGATTATTACGATGGATGCTTTGGAACCTTTTAAATGCAGTGGCCCAAAACAAGAAATTACGCCACTTCCCTATTTACAGCAAAAAAATACGGAATACAGTTATGATATAAAACTTCAGGCAGCCATTGAAACCGAAAACGGCGATTTAAATTTGTTGACTACATCAAATTTTAAATTTTTATACTGGACCATGGCGCAACAACTGGCGCATCATACCAGTAATGGATGTAATGTAAGAGCCGGAGATTTAATGGGCAGCGGCACCATATCCGGTCCTGCAAAAAACAGTTACGGTTCTATGTTGGAATTAACTTGGGGAGGAAAAGAACCAATCACCTTAAAAGACGGAACCTCAAGAACGTTTTTCAATGATGGCGACAATGTGATTATTCGCGGCTATTGTAAAAATGACAAAGTGAGAATCGGATTTGGTAAATGTACGGGCAAAATAATGCCGTCTATTGTGCCAAAACATATAAAATAACAATTTCATCAATAGAAAAAAGTGGCTGTCTAAAATTAATTAGACAGCCACTTTTTTTTGTAATAACTATAAAAATTCAATAATTTTAGGACTTCAAGAGCTCTTTTATCTTACCAACACTGATGTAATCGTGTGAATCATGATAAATTACCGCTCCATTTTTTATCACCAAAACTTGCGGTGATTGGTGCATCACGTTGAACTTTGCTGCAATATCCTGAGACAACGCCCTGTAATTCAATAAATCTAAAAAATACAGACCCATTTCAGTTTCCGGAATGTCGTAATCACTTTCAAAATTTTTAAGCACCATTCTGCTAATGCCGCATCTTGTGCTGTGTTTAAAAATTAAAACAGGTTTGTCTGAAGAAATATTTATGATTTCTGACAATTGTGTTTTATCATTCAAAGGCACCCAATTTATTTTCATTTTATTTTCTTCTTTATCGGCACTTTTTAAAAAATTATCGAATAATCCCATTTTAATTGTTTTATCTTTAAGTCGGCAAAGCTAATAATTACTTACTTAGGAACTGTAACAAAATAAACTATACATTTTGGCTTGTTCTTTTGCTCTTTTTCTTCGTTGTAAACTCTTTAAATAGCGTAAGCTATTCTCATCATTTACGCCTTAAAAAAGAACAAAATTACTTCGTCAATTCTGCACACTTTATTTCGTTACAGTTCCTTAAAAAGACAAAATGTCCTTACTTTCTTAAATGGATACGACAAAATGACTTATTTATGATGCTTTATTTAAGTGGAATATTCTTTGAGAACTAAAATTAAATACAATTAAATATAACATTATGGACTTTAATAAATTTACCATAAAAACGCAGGAAGCCGTTCAGCAAGCGCAACAAATAGCGCAAAGTTACGGGCATCAGCAAATTGAAAATTCACACATCTTAAAAGCCATTTTTGAAGTGGATGAAAATGTGGTTCCTTTCATTTTTAAAAAGATAGGATTAAATATCGATTTGCTTAAAAGTTTGATAGACAAAACTTTGGAAAGTTATTCAAAGGTAACAGGCGGCGACATTTCGTTCTCCGGAAACGCTTCTAAAATGCTGAATACAGCAACTATTGAAGCAAAAAACATGAAGGATGAATATGTTTCCATAGAGCATTTATTGCTGGCGATTTTAAATACAAAAGACACGACTTCCCAAATTTTAAAAGATCAGGGTGTCAATGAAAAAAACTTAAAATCGGCCATTGCAGAGTTGCGAAAAGGAAGTACAGTAACTTCCCAGAGCGCTGAAGAAACCTATAATGCACTTAATAAATATGGGCGTAATTTAAATCAGCTGGCAAACGACGGAAAACTAGATCCCGTTATTGGCCGTGATGAAGAAATCAGAAGAATTCTTCAAATTTTATCGCGAAGAACCAAAAACAATCCGATGCTTGTGGGAGAACCAGGAACCGGAAAAACGGCCATTGCCGAAGGATTGGCGCACCGAATTGTGAAAGGAGACATTCCCGAGAATTTAAAAGGAAAACAGGTTTATTCCTTGGATATGGGTGCATTGATTGCCGGCGCAAAATATAAAGGAGAATTTGAAGAACGTTTGAAATCGGTCATCAAGGAAGTCACTTCTGCCAATGGAGAAATTATTTTATTTATTGATGAAATTCACACCTTGGTTGGTGCCGGTGGCGGACAAGGTGCGATGGATGCGGCAAATATTTTAAAACCGGCTTTGGCAAGAGGCGAATTAAGGGCCATCGGCGCAACAACACTTGATGAATACCAGAAATATTTTGAAAAAGACAAGGCGCTGGAACGCCGGTTTCAAAAAGTAACGGTTGATGAACCTGATACGGAAAGCTCTATTTCAATTTTGCGCGGTATTAAGGAAAAATATGAAAACCATCATAAAGTACAGATTAAAGATGATGCCATTATTGCTGCCGTAGAACTTTCGCAACGCTATATTTCCAACCGATTTTTACCGGACAAAGCCATCGATTTAATGGATGAAGCGGCTGCAAAATTGCGTATGGAAATAAATTCGAAACCAGAGGAATTGGATGTTCTGGATCGTAAAATAATGCAGATTGAAATTGAAATTGAAGCCATTAAACGCGAAAAAGATGAAAAGAAATTGGCTTTTTTAAAAGAAGAAGTTGCCAATTTAAAAGAAAAACGGAATGAAATCAATGCAAAATGGGTCAGTGAAAAAGAATTGGTTGATAAAGCCCAGGCAAGCAAAGAAGCCATAGAAAATTATAAATTGGAAGCGGAACGTGCCGAACGTGAAGGCGATTATGGCAAAGTGGCTGAAATTCGCTACGGAAAAATAAAAGATGAGCAGGATAAATTATTAAAACTTCAAAAAGAATTGGCTGAAAATCAGAATTCTGCCTTAATCAAAGAAGAAGTGACCCGTGATGACATCGCTGAAATTGTGGCCAAATGGACCGGAATTCCGGTGACGAAAATGTTGCAGAGCGAACGTGAAAAACTGCTGCATTTAGAAGACGAATTGCATGAAAGGGTTGTTGGACAAGAAGAAGCCATCAGCGCTGTTGCTGATGCCGTAAGACGTTCCAGGGCCGGATTGCAGGACATTAAAAAACCACTCGGAACATTCTTGTTTTTAGGAACCACCGGTGTAGGAAAAACGGAATTGGCGAAAGCTTTGGCGGAATATTTATTTGATTCCGAAAATTCATTAACCAGAATTGATATGAGTGAATATCAGGAGCGACACGCTGTGAGCCGTTTGGTGGGTGCGCCTCCAGGATATGTTGGCTATGAAGAAGGCGGACAATTGACCGAAGCGGTTCGCAGAAAACCTTACTCCGTAATTTTATTGGATGAAATTGAAAAAGCGCATCCCGATACCTTTAACATTTTATTGCAGGTGCTGGATGAAGGCAGGTTAACAGACAATAAAGGCCGTGTTGCCGATTTTAAAAACACCATTATTATTATGACTTCGAATATGGGATCGACGATTATTCAGGAAAGGTTTGAAAAAATGGATATGAATAAACGCGACTTAATTACGGAAGCCACAAAAGTTGAAGTTTTAGGCTTGTTGAAACAAACAATCAGGCCTGAATTTTTAAACAGAATTGATGAAATCATTATGTTTACGCCTTTAAATGAAGCGGAAATTAAACAAATTGTTAAAATCCAGTTGGATGCGTTGGCAAAAATGTTGCTGACAAAAGACATTCATATCGAATTTTCTGAAGATGTGATTGAAGCGCTGGCCAACAAAGGCTACGATCCTCAATTTGGGGCAAGACCAGTAAAACGAGTGATTCAAAAAGAAGTGTTAAATGAATTGTCCAAGGAAATTTTAGCTGGAAAAATAACAGCGGACAGTCATATTTTGCTCGATGCTTTTGACGATAAAATTGTGTTTAGAAATAAATAAAATAGTTTTAAAAGTACTAAATCCTCATTTTTAAATGAGGATTTTTTTTGCTTTATAAAAAATAATATTTCAACATTTAATTTAAGAACTAAACAATAACTAATTGTAAATCAGGATATAATATTAATTATTATTATTAAATTGAAAAGTTTTTTTCCAATATTTTAAAACTTTTCTGACAAAATGAGGTCTAAAAGTTCAGAACATTTAAAATTAGTATACTATAGAAATGATTCTCTTATTTTATTCGATTATACAAATTTATTTTAATCGAAAAAATAAAAAAGTATTTAAATAAATTTATAAATATAATTCATAATATCATGAAAAAATTAGTATCATTATTAATCATTATAGTTCTCGGAACTTTAGGATTATCAGCTCAAGACAGAATTCAAGATAAATTACAACTACGTGATGGTTCTTGTTTAGACACTCAAAACAGTGTAGTAATATTAGGTGATCAAGACAGATTGCTATTGCGTTTACGTGATGGATCATGTATTGATTTAACAACATTAGGTATATCTAGCGGAGATCAAGATAAAATAAAATTACAGTTACGTGACGGATCATGCTTAGATATTGTAGATTCAACTAGTTTGACTGCCGATAAAGACAGGGATAGCATAAAATTACAGTTACGTGATGGATCATGCTTAGATTCTACAAGCTTACTTCAACAATTTCTTAATTTATGTAAGTTTTAGAGTCCGAGAGTCAAATTTTACTAAATGCTTTTGATGCTAAAATTTTATTAATAAAAAAAAGCTGATTTAGGTGAAACGAACTCCTTATATAAATTTATATAAGGAGTTTTTTTTGATGTATATTTGTTTTTACCAATATTTTAAAAAATGAAAAAAATAATATTATCAGCGATTTTTGTATGTACAATGACCACTGTTTTTGCACAAGAATCTATTGAAATAACAACCACCTATTTTTTGATAAGACATGCGGAAAAAGTGAGGGAAAATCCTGCCGATAAAAATCCGGATTTAAATGAAAAGGGGTTTCAAAGAGCTGAGAATTGGGAAAAGGTGTTGCAGCACATTTCATTCGATGCGATCTATTCAACCGATTTTAAAAGAACGCTTAACACAGTTGAACCTATTTCAAATAAGTCGAATTTAATACCCATTTTATACAATCCATCAAAAGTTGATTTTGGTCAATTCCAATTAGAAAATTCAGGTAAAAACGTATTGATTGTTGGTCACAGCAACACCATTCCGCAGTTTGTGAACGGATTAATTCATCAACAAAAATATCAGGAAATGGATGATAACGAATTTTCTCACTTGTACATTGTCACCGTTAAAGGAAATGAAATCACTGACCTTCTGTTGTACTGTGATTTTTAATTTTTGGTGAATTAAAAAACATAAATAATTTAAAATAATAAAATGCCTTATGAAATTTTCATAAGGCGTTTTTTGTTGTTGCGCTCATTTAAAAATTATTAAAAAATTGACAACAATCATTTATTTTTCTGTCTAATATCATTTCTATTGTCTAAATATTTTAGTCACTTTAATATGTTGAATTTATGAAAAGAAAAGTGAAAAATATTTTAATAACCACTAAATTTTAATAATTATGAAACTAGAAAAGCTTTTTTTTAGTATTGGGTTATTTTCACTGCTGTTTGTGTTTACACAATGTGAAAATGATGATTTTACCCAAGATGACGTGAGCATTCAAGCTACTGAATTGAGTGCTAAAGGCGGAAAACCTGTAGGTGGAGAAACAACCGGAAACAATTTATCATTTCCTGTAATTTGGGCTGATGGTGTTACGAAAGTTGTACCTGGAACTATGGGAACAGTTACTCTTACCGGAGAATGGTGGGGTGTATGGGGCGTTGATCCTATAGATCCTCAAGCACCTTTATATAGCTGCGGTCCTTACCTAACTCCAGATGCTATTTTTTGTATTGAATCTGAATACAGAGCTTATGTGCAAAAAGATCCAAAAAATTCTTGGCAAGCATTTAATGGTTATCCTGTTGCTTTTTTAGATAAAGCAGGAGCATTAAATGTTGATTTAATTGACTGGGGCGACAATCTAGAATCTGTTGACTGGACTATGACCTCACAGGTGCGTTTAGAAGTGGCATTGTTAGAAAATTTAAACGAAGCTGTTACACAATATGCCATGAGACATACTGATAGTTGGGGTATTGATGAAGCCCACGGACTTCAAACAGAATTAGCATTAGACTCAATTACTGGTTTACCTGTTCCAATTTTAGCCGATGGTTTACAAGCAACTGTTTATTCAGACAATGCTAGATTCACCATTCAAAAGTTGAATGTGGAAGCTAGAGATGATGAACGTTTAGATTCTTTGGTATGGGTGCCAAGATTGGGCTGGACTGAATCAGACAATGAACCTGTTAACCTTGTTAATAGTCCTATCTTAAATACGAAAGCAGGCGCAGAAATTAACGTAAAAGGAAAAATAATTTATGGTTCTACCTGGGGTGTTAGAACACTAAACAACGGAGCCGGTTTATACAGAATCACTTTCAGTTTTGATCCAAATGGCAATTTAAACACCTTCTTTGATGCAAATACTGAAATTATTGTAGCTATTGAAGAAGAAGGAGATGTGACCATTGCAGCTGAAGACGGTGATAAAGGAGGATTTGGAAAGATGGATTCTACTAATAATTTAACCTATTTGGATATTTTAATCGTAGGAAAAACAACAGGTTCCGGCGGTGGCGGAGGCGTTGGCGGCGGCGGTGCCGGCGGTGGCGGTGGATCAGGTTCTGGCGGCGGAGGTCGTAATTAAATAAGAACTTAAAGTTCATTAAGCAAGAAAGTTAGTTAATTGTTTGGTAAGAAAGCCCGCATTATGGCATTGGTGAAAAACCAGCGTATAATGCGGGTTTTCTAGTTTCTTTTAAAAACTTATCGTTCATGTATGTAAAAATGTGACTGCTCAAAAAAATAACGAACGGTTTTCTTGCCTAAAATATTGAAATTAAAAAAAATTTTATGAAAAGAGTCATTTAATAATATGACAAGTATCATTTAATAATATGATCGTTATCATACGATTAACTGATAACCATCATTGATTTTCAATAAATATAAAAGTAACTTCATAGAATAATAATAAATTCTAATTCATAAAAAAATGAAAAAATTAGCAATGTTTATAGTCTTTATAGTTTTCGGAACTATAGGATTAGCAGCACAAGACAAAGATCAAATTAAAGATCAGGACAGAGATCGTGATCGTATTATTCTGGTTGATGGCGATCTTTTGCAAATTAAAGATCGTGACCAAATACGATTGAAAGACAAAATTACCTTAAATGACGGCACCATCATAAATGCGGATGGTACTTACATTAAAGATAAGGATCAAATTAAAGATAAGGACCAAGACAGATTGCGTTTAAAGGATGGTTCTTGCTTAGATATGGATGGCACATTATATGCTGATGAGTATTCCTATTTACAAAAAGTAAATAAAGAAAATAAAAATCTTACAGAAGCTCAAATTAAAGAACGTAATCAAAACAGCTATTACGTCATGAATATTGACGGCGAACTTTATCAAATTAAAAATCAGGCTCAGAACCAGTTAAAAGAACAATATAAACTTGGTAATGGCGTAATTGTAAATCCTGATGGAACATATCAAAACCGAGACAGAAAACAGTTTCGTCTTCAAGATGGGGAATGTTTGAATGCGGATGGCCAACTGTTTAAAAATACTTATATGCAAAGAAAAATGGTTGCTCAAAAAAACAAGAATGCCAACAAAATAATGACACAGAAAAAAGTTCAGAACAAACCTGTTACAACACCAGTTCAGAAAAAAAACATGAAAAAAGGTTCAGGTAATTAAATTTAAGCAGATAAGGAGCTTTGGCAAATGCC
>CAMDPE010000152.1 GCA_945903795.1 Lutibacter flavus
CACTTCAGAAAAAGAAAAGCCCGATTATTATATTGATATCAAAAGGGCCAAATTTATCAAAGATAAAAAACTAGTGGCTGGCACAAGTCAATTAGTGATTGCCGATGTGCCCACGCCAATTGTTTTACCTTTCGCCTACGTACCTTTAACCAAAGGGAGAACTTCGGGGGTTTTAATGCCAACTTGGGGGGACAATAACAATCAAGGTTATTTTTTACAAAATGGCGGCTATTATTTTGTGGTAAACGACAATTTTGATTTGGCATTGCTGGGCGATATATACACCAATGGTAGTTGGGGAATGCGAGCCGAATCTGGTTATGCAAAACGCTACCGTTTTTCAGGAAATTTTAATTTTAAATATGAAAATTTAATTAACAGTCTTAAAGGTCTTGACGATTATTCAAAATCTACCAATTACAACATTCGATGGAATCATAGCCAAGACACCAAGGCAAGTCCGAATTCCAGATTTTCAGCTTCTGTAAACTTAGGAAGCAGCAAATATTATAAGGAATCTATTAATGAATATAATACAAATTCATTTTTAAACAATAACTTAAGCTCATCTGTTTCCTATTACAAAAAATTTGTGGGAACACCTTTTAATATGTCGCTGTCTGTTACGCATTCTCAAAATACAAATACAGAAGAAATTGCGATGACACTTCCATCTTTGCAAGTCAATATGGACAGGGTGTATCCTTTTACAGGTAAAAACGGGGCTAAAACGAATGCCCTTCAAAAAACAGGTTTAAGTTACTCTTTGAAAGGAGACAACAGAATTAAAACATCTGACGCTTTTTTCTTCAAAAAAGAAATGTTCCAAGATGCCAAATCTGGAATTCAACAGGACATCTCTTTAAATACAAACATGAAAGCTTTAAAGTTTTTTACTCTTTCTCCCAGCGTAAATTATAAAGAAGTTTGGTATTTTGACCGTCTTAACAAAACTTATGACGTAGAAAATGATAAAGTAGTAACAGATACGGTGACGGGTTTTAATTCATTTAGAGAATATTCGGGAGCGTTATCATTGGCAACCACTTTTTATGGGATGTTTAAATTTAAAAAGGGAAATATTGAAGCGATACGTCACGTAGTTAGGCCAAGCGTTTCATATAGTTACAGACCCGATTTTAGCAGTTACAACGAAGAAGTTCAAAAAACCGCAGATCCAATTGAGTATTTGGAATATTCCCCTTTTGCAAATGGTATATTTGGAAGTCCGGGAACTGGAATTTCAAACAGTTTAAATTTTTCATTAGATAATAATTTAGAAGCAAAACTAAGGAAGAAGGATTCTACAGAAAAAGAAGCCCAAAAGATTATTTTATTAAATAATTTAAATTTCACCACTAGTTACAATATGGCCGCAGATTCTTTAAAATGGAGTCCGGTAGGCGTAAATGCAGGTACCAAACTTTTTAAAGACAAACTAAGCCTAAATGCAAGAGCAAATTTGGATCCCTATGCCATTGATGCAAATGGCAAAAAAATTAACACTTTTAATATCAATAATGGAGGTAGTTTATTCCGACTCACCAGTGCGGGAATCACAATGAATTATTCGCTATCAAGCAAAGATGACAGCAGCAAGAAAACTGATGAAGAGAAAAATGCTCAAGAAAACAACTCCAACGGTGTTTTTGGAGAAGATTTAGATGTTACCAATAAACAAATGGACAATAAGGAATCGGATAAAAATAAGGTAAAAGAAACAAAATTGTATCAATCTAAAATACCTTGGACCTTGCAATTGGCCTATACCTTAAATTATAGCAATAATAACAGAGAGCAGGAAATTTCTTCCAACTCACTTATGTTTTCGGGGGATATTGAATTGACCCCAAAATGGAATGTTGGAGTTTCATCGGGATACGACATAAAAAATAAAGGATTTACCTATACACAATTGCGATTTTCTCGTGATTTGGACAGTTGGAAACTTAATTTTAACTGGGTTCCTTTTGGAGAAAGACAAACCTATTACTTTTTTATTGGCGTAAAATCGTCTATGCTTAGCGATTTAAAATACGATAAGCGTCAAGTTCCTGACAGAAGATTATTTTAAGATTTAAGCAAAACTAAAATTATAGATTATGAAAAAAATAATTAACACAAAAAACGCTCCTGCACCAGTTGGGCCATACAATCAGGCAGTATTGGCAGGAAACACTTTATACACTTCCGGTCAAATTGCGATCAATCCGAAAACTGGAGAATTGGTTACTAATAATATTGAAGATGAAACCAAACAGGTGATGGAAAACTTAAAAATTGTTTTGGCAGAAGCCGATATGACTTTTGAAAACGTGGCCAAAACAACCATATTTATCAAAAATATGAATGATTTTTCAAAGATGAACGCTGTTTACGGCAAGTATTTTGT
This sequence comes from Lutibacter flavus, assembly GCA_945903795.1. Classification (GTDB taxonomy): domain Bacteria; phylum Bacteroidota; class Bacteroidia; order Flavobacteriales; family Flavobacteriaceae; genus Lutibacter; species Lutibacter flavus_A. The sequence continues at coordinate 2,393 of CAMDPE010000152.1, forward strand.
TGCCGGAAATGAACCTGCTCGTGAAACTGTGGAAGTTGGAAACTTACCTAAGTTTGTAAATGTTGAAATTTCTATGATTGCTGTTAAATAAAAACTAAATCGATTTTATCAACAGTTCTGCTGTTGCTGGATTTGTTGCCAAAGGCACATCATGAACGTCGCATAAACGCATAAGCATAGCAATATCCGGTTCGTGAGGATGCATTCCCAGGGGATCTCTGAAAAAGAAAACCATATTTGTTTTTCCTTCTGCAACGCGTGCTGCTATTTGGGCATCGCCACCATAGGGGCCCGATAAAAATTTCACCACTTCAAATCCGGCCTTTTCAGCATTTTTACCAGTAGTTCCCGTGGCAATCAATGTAATTTTTTTAGAGATAATCAATGCTTTAAAATCCATTAAAAACTGGATCATTTCGGCTTTTTTGCCATCATGGGCTATGATTGCTATTTCCATATTTAAGAAATTAATTTATTAGTCAAGGGATGCTGCGTATTCAATCAATTCAACTATTTTAGTTGCATAACCAAATTCATTATCATACCAGGAAATAATTTTATAAAAATTTTTATTGAGTTCTAATCCTGCTGCTGCGTCAAAAACAGAAGTTCTTGGCTCCGAAACAAAGTCTTGCGAAACAACCTCATCCTCCGTATATCCCAAAATTCCCTTCAACTCTTTTTCCGATGCTTTTTTCATAGCATCTTTAATTTCTTGATAAGAAGTCGCCTTTTCCAAACGAACAGTTAAATCTACCAAAGAAACATCAGCAATCGGCACTCTTATTGCCATAGCTAATAATTTACCCTCTAACTCGGGCATTATTTTAGTTACCGCAATAGCTGCATTTGTAGTGGTTGGAATCATATTATTTAATGCCGACCTTCCTCTTCGCCACTGCTTTTCAGGACCATCAACAGTTTTTTGACTGGCAGTAGCAGAATGAACAGTGGTAACGATGCCTTCAATAATGCCAAATTTTTCATGCAATACTTTAACAATTGGCCCCAAACAGTTTGTGGTACAAGAAGCATTTGAAAAAACAAGGACCTCTTTGGATAATTTTTTGTGGTTAACGCCCATCACAAACATTGGAGCATCAATTGATGGCGCTGAAATCACCACTTTTTTCGCACCTCCTTTTAAGTGTAATTCTGCATTTTTCTTATCCGTAAATAATCCTGTAGCTTCAATCACATAATCAACTCCAACTTTTCCCCAATCAATATTTTCAGGATTTCTTTCTCCAGTTACTCGAATGGGATTTCCATTTACAATAAGCAGTTTGTCTTTTACTTCAATAGTTCCATTAAATCGTCCGTGAACCGAGTCGTATTTTAATAAGTAGGCCAAATGATCAATATCCAGTAAATCGTTTATGGCAACTACTTCTATGTTTTTTTTATTAATTGCGGTTCTGAAAGCAAGACGCCCTATTCTTCCAAAACCATTTATTCCAATTTTAACCATTCAATTTAAGTTGCTGTTAATCTTCATATTTGGCAATGATTTCTTTTATTTCATTCAAAAAAAAGGAGTGTCAACAGAAAATAAGAGATTGTTATTTTTATTTGTTAGATAGACATAATATCACTAACCCGCAATAGTTCTTTGTCTATTTCATGGCGTCCTTTCACTGCTTTTTCCAGTTCAATTGTTTCTACTTCATTATTGATTAAACCCACCATTAAATTGGTTTTGCCATCCAATAATAATTCAACGGCCCTTACGCCTAACCTGCTTGCCAAAACACGGTCAAAACAACTTGGCGCTCCACCTCTTTGCATATGCCCCAATACGGAAACCCTTACTTCATATTGCGGTAAATTTTCTTCAACATAATCAGCCAGTTCAAATACGTTTTTCCCAATTTTATCCCCTTCAGCCACAACTACAATACTTGATGATTTCCCTGAACGTTTGCTACGTTTTAAGGATTCCAATAAACGTTCTAGTCCTAAATTCTCTTCCGGAATTAAAATTTCTTCAGCGCCTGCTCCTACTCCTGCATTTAAAGCAATAAAGCCTGCATCACGCCCCATTACCTCAACAAAAAACAACCTATTATGCGAACTTGCTGTGTCTCTAATTTTATCTATTACCTGAACAATGGTATTTAAAGCGGTATCATATCCAATGGTATAGTTTGTTCCAAAAATATCGTTATCAATTGTTCCCGGAATACCAATACACGGAAAATTATATTCTTTGTTAAAAACAATTCCTCCATTAAAAGTTCCATCACCTCCAATAAGCACTAAAGCGTCTATCCCTGCATTTTTAAGCTGATCATAAGCTTTTTTTCTTCCTTCTTTTGTTCTAAATTCTTTTGATCGGTCGGTTTTTAATATCGTTCCTCCTCTATTTATGATATTGCTGACGTGCCGTGCTGTGAGCAGTTCAAAATCACCTTCAATCATTCCTTGATAACCTCTATAAATGCCTACGCACTCAACTTTATAGTAAGTGCAAGCCCTAACAACTGCTCTTATTGCAGCATTCATTCCAGGAGCATCACCACCAGAAGTCATTAATCCTATTTTTTGTACCTTGTTTCCCATAAAATGAACGGCAAAATTATAATTAATTTTTAAATAAAAATTGTTTTATGCTTGCTTTTATCTATAATGTGGCTACCATAAATTAATTGGATAAACGCCGCTGTCTTTCAATTTTTGAATTTCAGAAGTCACATACTCTTTATCCTGTTTATAGGTAACCCCAAACCAACGTGCATTTGATTTTAATACTTTCATCGTTGCCAATTTATTGACAATAATATGATTGATGACCAATGGAATAAAAAATTCTGCTTTTGGTTCCTTATAATTTTTGGCCAGGAATTCTTCAAATAAAGATTCAGACAGCTCAAAATATTTTGGGGTAAATCCAAAAAAGTTCATAGATACGATTGTTTCTTCTGAAATTGGAATTAATGCATCATTTTCATCTTTATACTTCAATTCTCCATTCACTTTTTCAATATGCGTTCTTTCGGTAACGCCAGTTAAAAAATCATTTTTATCAACGCTGCATTCCCCTCTTGATACTGATCCATATTCAGAAATGGTGTTTTTTAGCACATAGCCCATCATATTAAAATCGGTGGATTCCGAATTCATTTTTTTTAAGGACTCGGCCTCTACTTTAAAAGCCTCAGCGCCATAAAAATCATCGGCATTGATAACCGCGAAATTTTCTTTTACGGCATCTTTCGCCATCAATAAAGCATGACCTGTTCCCCAAGGTTTTTCTCGATTATTATCTAAATATTTTTCCGGGATATTTTCTAATTCCTGAAAGACATATTCAACTTCAATTTTACCTGCCAATTTTTTATCAAAAAACGCTTTAAAATCCGCTTCAATATTTTTTCTGATAATAAAAACAACTTTACCAAATCCTGCACGGATGGCATCGTATATTGAAAAATCTAAAATGGTGTCTCCTTGCGCTGAAAAAGTGTCCAATTGTTTTAATCCTCCGTATCGGCTACCTATTCCTGCAGCTAAAATTACCAATGTTGGTTTATTCATTTTTTTTATTTTTATTTTTTTTAAAATCTAAAATCCGGTCAAATTTTTCAACTGTATCAAGTTTTTTTAAACTTTTGGTTGAATCTATTATTATTTTTTTCTTTCTAAGCCCTAATTTTTGGAGCAATTCTTTACTGTTATCAAAATCTATTTGATAAGATAAACCAACACCTTGTGTGTATCCTTCTTCTTCTTGAGAATATTGAATTTCATTTTGGCGGTTGAAAACTGATGATCTTAATGTACCTTCTTCATTCAGTAAAAACTCTACATTTACTTCGCCAATAATATTGGTTCTACTACTGGTTCCCATAGGAACACCAACTTTTCCATTGATAATAATTCGGTCATTTAGCTGATAATCCAACCCACTCGCCAGTTGGTCCTCGATATTTAAATTATCAACTTTACCGCGTTCACCAACAGTATATTCAGGTCTTAATTTAAAGCGATTGTTTCCCTGATTAAAAATATTGTCGAAAGCATTTGACAAAATATCAAAACCGGTTCCATACAACGCTGTACTGCTGTTAACGCTTAAATCGCTTTCATTATAAAAACTTCCCGAAATAAGCAACGATATAAATTGCACCGTTTTGTTATTTAAATTGTCACTATTTAGCCTGAAAGCCAACTCTGATGCCACCGTTGAACTTGCGTTTGGAATTTCAATATCAAATTCTCTTTGGGTATTAAACAACTCTCCTGAAAAACGGGTAACCAAATCAATAGGGATTTTTCTGCTGGAGGAAATGTTTTCCAGCAAAGATCTCGGATTTGCAGAAACTCTGTAAACAGCTTCAATATTAATATCTGCGGTTAACGGATCTCCATTCCAGGAAATGCTTCCGCCTCTTTTCACTATAAACGGTTTATTGATAAATCCGCCATATTTAAAATTATAAATACCATTGTCAACAATAAAGTCGCCATACATTTCAAACTTATCTTTGGTGTCAATGGCAATTTGTAAATTTCCTGTTCCGCTGCCTCTTAAAAAACTCCCGGTCGATTTGTCCAAAACCATTTCGACTACAGCATCTTTTGTAACATCAATATTGAAATTTAAAGACAATCCTTTTAATTTTTCAGAAATGTATTTTCGTCTAGTTTCTTCATTTTCTTCTGGATTACTTTTGTTTACAAATCTAATTAATTGAGACGATTCAGCAGTTTTCAAATCACTTACAGGAATTGTAAGGTAAGTGCCTCTTTTTGTTTTTCCAACAACATTAATCACTAACTTATCTGTTGGCCCGTATATATTTGCATATCCTTCCAAAAATCCTGTACCGTAATACACGGAATTTTCTTCCTCAACTGTATTTAACACCAATAAATTTTTAGTGTTTACATTTAAATTCAATCTCCAAGTCTCAAAATTTTGATGGCTGATGGTTCCTGTTAATTTTCCTCTTGTACTGAATTTTTTATCTTTTAATTGAACATCCTCAAAAGTAAATGTTTGATTTTTCATGGAGACAATACTGGTTCCTTCAAAATTATAATCTACATTTAAATAGGGAAAATACAATCCAGCTTGGTCTAAAAACAGCTCACCTTCCATAGTAGGATTATTTAGCAAACCAGTTAAGTGCGCATTTCCGTAAACAAAACCCCTAATATTTGAAAACACATCCTGCCCCAATGGCGATAACGGGCTCAATTTAAATTCCTCAAATTCAAGTTGAACATCCATTGTTGGTTTTTTTGGCGTAAAATCAAGATCTCCAATCGCAGAAAAATTTACGGTATTGTTATGTTCCAATGTAATATTTACACCAAAATCTCTTATAGAATTTTTGCCTTCAACTGCAACTATTAAATTTCCAAGTTCAGAATTATTGATATTAAAATCGACTATTGTAAAGTTGGCAGTTGGTTTTATAACCTGATTTAATTGTTTGTAATTTAGGGAACCATTCATAATTCCCTTTACCTTTATGCTGTCTATTTCAGGTGT
>CAMDPE010000153.1 GCA_945903795.1 Lutibacter flavus
GGTTTTATACTATCTCGGAAACTTATTTTTAAATTTTTATAGTAGAAAACAATTTCTAAATTGTTACTTTTCTGGGAGTGTATTTGGGGGAATTGTTTTTTTAGGTTATTATTATTTCATTGATAAAACCGATGCTGGTGCTTTGGCTGGCGCTTCTGCCGCAGTAACAGCCATTTTTATTGCTATTGCAACTAAAATACCTCGTTATGCACTGCAACTGCGTTTTATTGGCAGCGTTGAACTATGGGTGATGGCTGCAATTTGGGTGGTTTTAAGTGTTTTACAAATTGCAAGTCCAGAAAAAGGTAGCGCCATAGCACATTTAAGCGGAGCTGTTTTTGGTTTTCTATATGCCAAGCAATTGGAAAAAGGAAACGATATAGGCAAATGGTTTGAAAGTATGGTCAATTTTTTTTCAAATATCTTCGAAACAAAAAAAACGGGACCTTTAAAAACTGTTTATAAATCGGGTAAAAAAAGTTCAACGGAAGAAGTTTCAAAAACAAAACAACGAAAAATTAATGATATCTTAGACAAAATCAGCAAATCGGGTTATGAAAGTTTATCCCAAGAAGAAAAAGACTTTTTATTTAGATCCGGAAAAGAGTAGACTATGAAACGAGCATTACAAATTTTGATAAACACAGAAATGATTAATAGCGAACTGCATCTGTCCCAATAAAAAATAAAATATAAACAGATGAAAAATTTAGCCTTTATCGATAAATTTATTTTTATACTGAATTCGCTTTTTGCCACATTGCTGCTTTTATCCTACCTAAATTATTATATATCCCCTGTTACTATTTCAATTTTCGCACTAATAAGTTTAATTATTCCAATTCTTATCGCCATAAACATCCTATTTGTGTGCTATTGGCTTATCCGCTTAAAAAAACAAATTTTTCTCTCCATATTCGTACTAGCTATTGGTTATCAATACCTTACTAAATTTTACACTTTTAGGGAAAAAGAAATAATGCTGACTGATGATGTTAAGATCATGAGCTATAACGTGAGAATGTTTAATCTTTATAAATGGATTGACGAAAAAAATGTAGATGAAAAAATTTATGATTTCATCAATTCTAAAGAGCCAGATATTTTGTGCATTCAGGAGTTCCATCCATCTTTAAAAGAAGGATTAAAATATCCCTATGAATATATAAAAATAAGCAATAAAAATAATCGATTTGGCCATGCCATTTTTTCAAAATTTAAAATCATAAATTCAGGATCCCTAAATTTTCCCAATTCCGGAAACAATGCCATTTTTGCTGATATTATTAGAAACCGCGATACAGTTCGCGTTTATAATATTCATTTGGAATCGTTAAAACTAAATCCAAATGATGATTATTTCACACAGGAAAATTCAGAAAGATTTAAAAGAAGGGTTGAAAAAGCCTTTAAAATTCAAGCCAACCAGGTTTCCTTAATTGTGCAACATCAAGAAAAAATCAAGTTCAAATCCATTATTTGCGGGGATTTTAACAATACAGCTTTTTCATACGTTTACCATCAATTAAGAAAAGGCAAAAATGATGCTTTTGAAGTTGCCGGCATTGGATTCGGACAAACCTATGATCATAAACTGCCTGTGCGCATCGATTATATTTTAGCTGATAAGCGCATAATAGTCAATAATTTCAAGACTTATGACGTAAAATTTTCAGATCATTTTCCATTAATGGCACGATTAAATTTTTAGAACAAACTGATAAGTGTCAGTATCCGAAAAATTAAAATTGCGTATTTTTCCAAAACATTTAGATAAACAATCCCTTTTATGAAAAAAATATTTTTATTGTTATTTTTAGGAACGTACCTATCAGGATTTACACAACAAACAACTTTAAGCCTTGAAGATGCTGTTTTAGGATATCAAAAAGGATTAAATCCTGCTTCATTAAACGACCTTAAATGGGTAACTGATTCCAATATTTACATTTTTCAAAAAGACAATATATTGATTTTTACCGATGCCGTTTCAAACACTGTTACTAAAAAAATTCCGCTTTCCGATCTTCAAAAAAGCTATCCCGGGTTAAACAGATACCCGCGAATCATGGAAATATCGTCCAACGAGCTGGTTTTTGCCCATAAAAATTTCATTGAAACTTTTAATTACGGCAACCTTTCAAAAAGCTCCTCCATATCTTTTGATGAAGCGGCTGAAAATAAGGAATACAATGCCAAAGCCTCGGCGATTGCTTATACCTTAAACAACAATTTATATATTGGAACCCTGGAAAACACAAAAATTGCAGTAACCGCCATTGAAGATAAAAACATTGTTTCCGGACAAGCGATTCACAGAAGCGAATTTGGAATTGTAAAAGGAACTTTTTGGAGTCCGGCAGGAAATTATCTGGCATTTTACCAAAAAGATGAAACCAATGTAACGGATTATCCTTTGGTTGATATCACTACCTACCCTGCTTCGCTTAAAAACATAAAATATCCAATGGCAGGACAAGGAAGCGAAATTGCCAAAATTGGCATTTACAACCTTAAAACGCAACAAACCGTTTACCTTGACATCAATACTTCTGATGAACATTACTTAACGAATTTATCATGGACACCCGATGAAAAATTTGTGTTAGTTGCAGAAATTAACAGGGGCCAAAATCACGTTTGGTACAACCGTTATGAGGTTGCAACAGGAAAAAAAGTGAATACCTTGTTTGAAGAAACCAATGAAAAATGGACGGAACCAGAGCACGATGCCGTATTTTTACCCAACAGCAACACCAACTTTTTATGGTTTAGCGAGCGAGATGGCTTTATGAATTTGTACCACTACACCACCGAAGGAAAACTGGTAAAACAAGTGACAAAATTCAATTGGGTAGTGACAAGTATTCTTGGTTTTGACGAAAGCGGAAAAAACGTTTTTATTACCGGTACAGGAACCGATCCAAGAGAATTACATTCGTTTAAAGTGAATTTAAAGACCGGAAAATATGCACAACTTTCCAATGTAAACGGAACTCATTCCACCCAATTAAGCAGCAATGGCAATTATTTAACAGATAATTACAGCAGCATAACCATTCCGACAAATATTGACATTGTTGACACAAAAAAAGGAAAATCAACTTCGATATTCACTGCTGAAAATCCGCTAAAAAATTACAGCTTGGGCATTACCGAATTTGTAAACCTGAAAGCAAAAAACGGCACCGATTTGTATGCAAAAATCACAAAACCTGCTAATTTTGATGCCACAAAAAAATACCCTGTTTTAGTATATGTTTATGGCGGTCCGCATGCGCAATTGGTCAAAAACTCCTGGCTGGCAGGTTCCAATTTATGGATGGTGGCATTTGCATCTTTAGAAAATTATATCGTTTTTACGCTCGACAACAGAGGTTCTGAAAATAGAGGTTTTGCATTTGAAAGTAGTATTCACCGCAATTTGGGAAATGCTGAAATTGAAGACCAGCTTACTGGAATTGATTATTTGAAATCGCTAAATTTTGTTGACAGCAAAAGAATTGCGGTCAACGGATGGAGTTATGGCGGATTTATGACCACCAGTTTGATGCTTCGCAATCCGGGAGTTTTCACCACTGCTGTTGCGGGCGGACCGGTAACTGACTGGAAATATTATGAAGTGATGTATGGAGAACGTTATATGGATACGCCTCAGGAAAACCCTGAAGGTTACGAAAAAGCAAAAGTTCACAATTATATTAAAAATTTAGACGGCAAATTATTGCTGATTCACGGAAGTGTCGATCCAACCGTGGTTCCGCAACACAGTATGACCTTGCTGCAAGAAGCCGTAACACAAAAAGTTCAAATAGATTTTTTCACGTACCCAATGCACGAACACAATGTTGGCGGCGTTGACAGAGCGCACCTGATTAAAAAAATGATGGATTATATTGTGGAGAATAATAAATAAGACAGAAGACCGAAGTCGGAAGACCAATCCCGATAGCTATCCCAACAGATGACTGAAATATGTAATTAACAGTAAAAAATTATCATGGAACCCCAAATTTTAATCAGCCCCGACAAGAATTCCATCGTTAAAATTGATCAAGGCGAATTGGTCAGTTTTTTAAAAAATAAGGAAGAACTGATACACCAAAAAGGTCAGCTCGGCTGGCGAAATTCCGACACAGAAATGTTTCCGGTCATTGGTCCAACAGAAGCAACTGATTTTATGGTTTCAACACCAAAAGGCAATGCATTTCAAGATCAGCACGGACTTTTAAGGGAATTATCATATACTTTGATGGAAAGCGGCAAAAATTTTGCCGCTTTTCAAAAAGACTACGTCGCAAACACCCTAGTAATAAATTCAAAGTTCCCGGAAAAATCGACTAAAGGAAATCTGTCCTGGCCATATGATTTCAGTTTCATAAAAGGATACGAATTGTCAAACGATTCCCTAAAGATTACCTTTGAGATTGAAGCTGAAAAAGGTATGCCATTTATGTTGGGTTACCATCCGGCGTTTAAATTATCAGGTGATTATTCAGAAATTTGCAAAACAAAAGCCCATGAGATTTCAATTCAAAAAATCATGGATGGCGGTTCAACGGCCTATCCTGTTTTAAAAACCCAAGAAATTAAATTGATCAAAAATAAAGGATTTAATATTTCCATAAAGACAACAGGTTTTGACAACTTTATGTTATGGACAGAAGTGCCCAATATGCTTTGCATTGAACCAATTACCGCTTATCCTTACACCGAAGGTGAGCCGCCGCTTTCTGAAAAATTGTTTTATTTATCAAACGGAAAAGATTCTTTTGAAGTAGTGATTACTCCTTTCAAAGACACTTTTATCAATAGTGTTTATTTATGATTATAGTCGTGCGGTCGTGCAGTTTTTCTAACTTTTAACATTCCTGATTTTAACTTCGGACTTCCTTCTTTTAACCTTTCTTCACCCTTTTCAAGTTCAGTAAATTTATGGGATTGAGCCCCAAACCACTTACGTTTTTTTGTGTAAAAAGCACAACTTCATCGTAATATAAAGGAATTACAACAGCAGACGCTATAATTAAACTATCCATTTTTTGGTACAAGAGATATCGTTTTGAATTGTTAGTTGTTTGGATTGACTTTTCATACAGCGCATCGAATTCTTTTGAAGTGTAATGTGTGTAATTCGGACCATTTGGGGAGAAATTTTTACTGTGAAATATAAAAAGGTAGTTTTCCGCATCCGGATAATCTGCCACCCAACTGCCTCTAAATATGCTCAACTGTCCGTTTACTTTTGTTTGCCGCAAGGTAGAAGGCGGCATCACATCGATATTCACCTGCAGACCTGTTCGCTGTAATTCACGTTGAATATATTCACACAAATCCAAATATTGGCTGTTGGTGCTAATGGTGATTGACGGATTCAAGTTTCCGGTTTCAGCAATATACGACTGCACCAATTCTTTCGCTTTTTCAGGCTGATAGGTATAGCCTTTCATATGATTGAACGATGGCAAACCTTTAGGAATAAAGCCATTTACGGCGGGTGTTCCAATGCCGTTTCGTAAATATTTAATCATTTTTACGCGGTCAAAACCATAATTAATTGCCTGCCTTATTTTTATGGAATTGACTTCTTTTTCAGCGGCATCCACGTAAATACCTAAATATTCGGTATTTAAATAAGGGCCGGAAATCATATCGATCTGATTTTTATAATGATCCTTAAGCTGTCCTTCCGAAGTCAATAAATCATCTTTATAAGAAGCGTCGATACTACTCATAAAATCGATATTTCCCTGAATAAACTGCAAAAACTCACTCTGTTTGTCGGGTAAAAAAGTGATGGCAACAGCTTCCAAATAAGGCAATTGAATCCCATTTTCATCTTTTTCGTGGTAATCCTTATTTTTACGGAAAACCAACTTGGTGTTTTCAACCCACAATTTAAATTGGAATGGTCCGGTTCCTATAGGATTCGCCCTGAAAGTATCTCCAAAATAATCAACGGCTTCAAAAGGAACCACAGAGCAATATTTCATGCTCAACAAACTTAAAAATGGCGGGAAAGGCTGTTTTAATTGGATGACAAAAGTACTGTCGTTTTTTGCCTCAAATTTTTCAACAAATTCCAATACCCATTTTCCGGGAGAAGACACGTTTGGGTCCTGCAAACGGTTAAAACTGTATTCAAAATCGCTTGCCACCACCGATCTTGTCGAATCTTTGCCGAACAAAATATGCCTGTGAAATTTTATGCCCTTTTTTAAATTGAATGCGTACATTTTTCCATCCTCAGAAATATTCCAGGAATGGGCAATATCCGGTTGGACATTTAAACTGTCATCGAGTTGTACCAAGCCGTTAAACAATTGATTGGTAACCCAAACAGTTTGTAAATCTTTTGAAAATGCAGGATCTAAGGTGGTGATGTTTGCGTGCTCATTATATCTAAAAACCAAATTTTGATCATATTTTTTGATTTTTGTTGAACACGAAACCATCCAGCAACACACTACCAATAACCAAAAACTATTTCTCAAAACCATATTCATGTTCCACTTTACAAATTCTTACATTAAACGATTTATACCAAACACTTCTTCCTTTTTCTCTGGCTTCCGTATGTTCTGTGTGCAGTTTCCATTTTTTTATAGCCTCCAAACTTTCCCAATAACTCACCGTTATTCCCAATTCATTTCTTACCGATTCAACTCCTAAAAAACCTTCTTGTTTTTGAGCCAAATCAACCATTTTATCAGCCATTTCAGCATATTTTAAATCACCTTCAGTCCTCATTGAAGTAAAAATTACTGCATAATAAGGTGGTTTTGGCGTTTTGGCAATCATTGTCATAAAAATAAAATTCAGTACTTTTGCATCCGATAAATGTACAAGAATGAGCGCACAAAAAAAAGTCGCATTTTACACATTAGGGTGTAAACTTAATTTTTCTGAAACTTCCACCATCGCCAGAAGCTTTCAGCAAGAAGGTTTTGAACGCGTAGATTTTGATGAAGTAGCTGATATTTACGTAATTAACACCTGTTCCGTAACGGACAATGCCGATAAAAGGTTTAAAACCATAGTTAAATCTGCTTTAAAATTAAATGAAAAAGCATTTTTGATTGCCATTGGCTGTTACGCCCAGTTAAAACCTGAGGAATTGGCTGCTGTTGACGGCGTTGATTTGGTTTTGGGCGCCACTGAAAAATTTAAAGTGACCGATTATATTGCCAATCTTGCCAAAAACGACATGGGTGAGGTACATTCCTGCGAAATTGAAGATGCCAATTTTTACGTGGGCTCTTACTCTTTTGGCGATAGAACGCGTGCTTTTTTAAAAGTGCAGGATGGCTGCGATTATAAATGCACGTATTGTACCATTCCGCTGGCAAGAGGTATTTCTCGAAGCGATACTTTGGAAAATGTACTGGAAAACGCCAAAGAAATTTCAGCAAAAGGAATTAAAGAAATTGTGCTGACAGGCGTAAATATTGGGGATTACGGCAAAGGTGAATTTGGAAACAAAAAACACGAACACACTTTTCTCGACTTGGTGAAGGCCCTTGACAATGTTGAAGGAATCCATCGTTTCAGAATTTCTTCCATAGAACCAAACCTGCTTCAAAAAGAAACCATCGATTTTGTAGCCGAATCCAGAAGTTTTGTGCCGCATTTTCATATTCCGCTGCAAAGCGGCAGCGACACGTTACTCAAATTGATGAAGCGTCGTTATTTACAAGAAACTTATACCAACCGCGTTGAAGCCATCAAAAACAAAATGCCTGATGCGTGTATTGGTGTTGATGTGATTATTGGTTTTCCTGGGGAAACGGATGCATTGTTTTTAGAAACCTACAACTATTTAAACGAATTGGACATTTCGTATTTGCATGTCTTCACCTATTCGGAAAGGCCAAGCAC
>CAMDPE010000154.1 GCA_945903795.1 Lutibacter flavus
ATGTGATACTTGGTCAGTTCCTTTATTTTTTTCTCCGGCGCTAATTTCGATAGGATTCTTTAAATATGCTTTCGCGATACCTTCAACTTCTTTTGGAAAAGTTGCAGAAAATAACAATGTTTGTTTATCTTTTGGCGTTACGGCTAAAATTTTATCCAACTCATCTTTAAAGCCCATATTCAACATCTCATCAGCTTCATCTAAAATAAGCCATTTAAGATTTGAAAGTTTTAATTGTTTTCTGTTGATTAAATCAACTGTTCTACCTGGAGTTCCAACAATAATTTGAACACCTTTATTTAGTTTTCTTACCTGATCTTCAATGCTGGCGCCGCCATAAACAGCAAGCGTTTTAACACCTTTTAAATGTTTGGAAAAATCGGCGATGTTATTCGCAATTTGTAGTGCCAATTCACGTGTTGGTGATAATATGATCGCTTGTGTATCGCCGCTGTTCGCATCAATTTGTTCCAAAATTGGCAAACTGAAAGCTGCAGTTTTTCCTGTACCTGTTTGCGCAAATGCTTTTAAATCTTGTTTGGAAGATAATACTTGAGGGATTGCTTTTTCCTGAATTTCAGTTGGGTTTTCATACCCTAAATCAGTTAACGCTTGTAAAATTTGGCTGTTAAGCCCTAGTTCTTTAAATGTCGACATTTCTGTAAATATTATGATCTACAGATGCCCATCTATAAATCGGTTAAAATCGGGTGCAAAAGTACAATTTAAAAGTATACAAATAACATTATGGCGAATTATTTTGTTTTATTTATTTTTTTACTGACTTTTTTGGTGTTTTTGAATTGTTGGATTTCGACTTTAACTTTTATTAAGAATTCCCTCAAAATAAGAAATTGTTGTACCAAGTCCTTCTTTAAGTTGAATTTTAGGCTCCCAGCCATTTAGCTTTTCTTTGGCCAGTTCAATGTTTGGCTTACGCTGCTTTGGATCGTCTTTCGGCAAGGGCATAAAAATAATTTCAGAAGAGCTACCTGTTAAATCGATGATTGTTTTTGCAAGTTCCAACATGCTAAACTCGTTGGGATTACCCAAATTTACCGGACCCAAAAATTGGGGGTCTGAATGCATCATTCGTACCATCCCTTCCACCAAATCATCCACATACTGAAAAGAACGAGTTTGCCTTCCATCACCATACATGGTAATATTTTCGCCTTTTAAAGCCTGTACAATAAAATTGGACACCACCCTGCCGTCGTTCACATTCATATTAGGACCGTAGGTATTAAATATTCGTATAATTTTAATAGCTACTTTATTTTGATGGTGGTAATCCATAAATAAGGTCTCTGCGCAACGTTTGCCTTCATCGTAACATGACCTCAATCCAATTGGATTTACGTTGCCCCAATAATCTTCTTTTTGCGGATGCACAATAGGATCACCATAAATTTCACTGGTACTTGCCTGCAAAATTTTTGCATTAAGCCGTTTTGCCAACCCCAACATATTGATGGCTCCCATTACTGAAGTTTGAATTGTTTTTATGGGATCATGCTGATAGTAAATAGGGCTTGCAGGACAAGCTAAATTGTAAATTTCATCCACTTCGGCAAAATAAGGTTGAATAATATCATGTCTTACCAATTCAAAATACGGATTGGCAGTTAACCCAATAATGTTGCTTTTGTTACTTGAAAAATAATTATCCAAACAAATGACTTCATTGCCTTCGTTCAGCAATCGTTCACATAAATGTGATCCTATAAAGCCGGCGCCGCCGGTAACTAGTATTTTTTTCATGGCTTATTAGGTGTTCAATTGTCTTTTTTACAGGTGGTGTCTTGCAGTCATTTTGTTGAAAGTTTCAAGTAATTCAATTATTTTTTTCCTTTAAACTGATATAGAAAACAGGTAATATAAAATTAATTGTTTCATTTTAAGTTGTTGGTTAACTTTTAATTTTTTTTACTGAATTGCCCTTATTACGTCGTGTTTGGTGATGATGTGAAATTTATCATTACCTAAATCAACCAACACAGCGCCGTTGTCACGGTTGATAAGTTTTGAAATCTGATCAATAGACGTGTCACTTTTCACAATTGGAAAAGGTGCGCGCATCACATCTTTAATAGGTTTTCCAGCAATATCTTTATCATCAAAATACAACCGAAACAAAATACTTTCATCCACAGATCCCACAAATCCATCCACATCAATAACAGGGATTTGAGAAATATCATTCAAACGCATACGTTCAATGGCATGAGATACGAGCTCTTCTGTTTTAATGATAATCATGGGTGTATCTATTCGATCCTTGATTAAATCAATGGCTACCTTTTTTTCATCATCCAAAAATCCGCGTTCCCTCATCCAATCGTCGTTAAATATTTTACCTACATATCTGCTTCCGTGATCGTGGAAAAGCACCACAACCACATCATCTTTGGTGAAATTTTCTTTAAGCTGTAACAGACCTTTCACTGCCGATCCAGCTGAGTTTCCCACAAATATGCCTTCTTCTTTGGCAATTTTTCTGGTATATACCGCTGCATCTTTATCAGTTACTTTGGTAAATCCGTCGATGATGCTGAAATCCACGTTTTTAGGCAAAATATCTTCTCCGATACCTTCTGTTATATAAGGATAAATTTCATTTTCATCAAAAATTCCAGTTTCGTGGTATTTTTTAAATACCGATCCATAGGTATCTATTCCCCATATTTTAATATCAGGATTTTTTTCTTTTAAGTATTTTCCAACGCCAGAAATAGTTCCTCCAGTGCCAACACCTGAAACAAAATGGGTGATTTTCCCTTCAGTTTGCGCCCAAATTTCTGGACCGGTTTGTTCATAATGCGCCAAAGCGTTGGAAGGGTTGTCATATTGGTTTACATACCAAGAATTTGGCGTTTCTAAAGCCAAACGTTTTGAAACAGAATAATAGGAACGCGGATCATCAGGTCCTACATTGGTTGGACAAACTACCACAACAGCTCCAACAGCTCTTAAAATATCCATTTTTTCTTTGGATTGTTTGTCGCTGATCACACATATTAACTTATAGCCTTTTATTATGGCCACCAAAGCCAATCCCATTCCGGTATTTCCAGATGTGCCTTCAATAATGGTTCCTCCAGGTTTTAATACGCCTAGTTTTTCAGCATCTTCAATCATTTTTACCGCCATCCTATCTTTCACAGAATTTCCAGGATTGAAGGTTTCAACTTTGGCCAATACCAAAGCGTCAATTTCTTTTACAATTTTATTTAATTTTACCAATGGTGTGTTACCGATGGTTTCCAATATGTTTTTAGCGTATTTCATCTGTTTAGATAATATTTTTTTAGCGGTAACAGCTACTGTTCGCTATTAATCATTCGTTTGTACATCAAAATTTGTTATACTCGTTTCATTTTTTAGTTTACGATTGCAAATATAAAGATTTTGGATTGTTGGCATATTACAAGTTTCCAACTTTCTAATTTTCTCACTCAAACTTAATGGATTTTGCAGGACTTATTTTTGCAATGATGATGGAAGGAATCACAAGCATAGACAAGCAAAGCAGCAGAGTTCCTATATTTAACAAAGCAATATAACCAAAATCTATATAAACAGGAACGGCATTTACATAATAGGTTGAAGTATCCAAGGTTAAAACACTAAAATATTTTTGAACAAACAACAAAGTTAGACCAATAAGGTTTCCCCAAAACAACCCTTTTATAATAAGATAAGCCGCATTGTATAAAAATATTTTTCTGATGCTAAAATTGGAACCACCCAATGCTTTTAAAATCCCCACCATTTGGGTTCTTTCTAAAATAAGCACCAGCAAAGCTGTAATCATATTGATACCTGCAACCAAAATCATAATTGCAATAATCAAATACATATTGTTGTCGAACAAACTAATCCATTCAAAAATAGATGGATATTTTTCAATGACGCTTTTGCTGTTTAGTGAAGAAGCTGTTTGCAAATATACTTGATCACTTTTTTGCTGAATTTCGTCGAAATTATTGAGCAACACCTCAAATCCGCCCACTTCATCCTCGTTCCAACGGTTCATTTTTTGGATGTGTCTGATATCGGCTATGACAAAATTTTCGTCAAACTCCTGAAATCCTGAGTTGTAAACTCCCACCACGGTAACCACACGAATCCATGGTGCTTTTGCCGGATCGTCCTTTACAAATAAAATATTAAACTCATCACCCAAATGAATGTCAAGCCTGTTAGAAATTTCTTCTGAAATAAGCACTTCATTAGATACTTCCTGGGAAAAATCCGGCAATTTTCCATCGGTAAGGTATTCCTTAAAAAAAGTCCAGTCATATTTCTGCCCAACACCTTTAAATATAATGCCCTCAAAATCGGTTTTGGTCCTTATAATCCCAGCTTTGGTAGCAAAAACCTGTACATTTTTAATACCGTCTATATTCGTAAATTTTGGATAAAAATCCTGTTTTTTTGATACAGGATTTAAGGTAATTTCCGAATTGTTATCGTCGAAATTAGTGATCTGGATATGACCGTTAAATCCTGAAAGTTTTTCACGAATTTTTTGCTGAAGCCCGATACCCGTAGCAACAGAAACCATCATAATCACCATGCCCAAGGCAATGGCAATAATTGCTATTTTTATTATCGGCGATGAAATGCTACTTTTGTATTGCTTTGCAGCAATAACGCGTTTTGCAATAAATAACTCGTAATTCAATTGATCTATGATTTCTAAACGGTTCAAAAATACATATTTCTTATCGGTTTTTCTGCTATTTTTTTGTTTGAATTCCTGTTCCGTAAAAAATCAGGCCATGAATTCTTTCCCTGAATCAAATGTTATTGCGCAAACTCAACCTAAAGAAATTGTAGTAGGCGCTAACAATATGAAAGCCTATTTACCATTGCTTGCCGGTAAAAATATTGCCGTTGTAGCCAATCAGACCAGCGTTATTTTCAAAAAAAATGGATATGTTCATCTGGTAGACTCCTTGCTTTCACTGAGAGTTAATATTTCAAAGGTGTTTTCTCCCGAGCACGGATTCAGAGGTATTGCAGATGCAGGCGAAACGGTAACTGATGGGTTTGATTTAAGAACAGATTTGCCTATTGTTTCTTTATACGGCAAAAATAAAAAACCTTCCAGTGACCAGCTTAAAGGAATAGAAATGGTTATTTTCGACATTCAGGATGTTGGGGTTCGATTTTACACTTATACTTCAACACTCCATTATGTTATGGAAGCCTGCGCCGAAAATGGTATTCCCCTCATCGTTTTAGATCGGCCAAATCCGAACGGACATTATATTGACGGGCCTACCCTTAAAATAGAAAACAGCAGTTTCTTGGGAATGCACCCTATTCCGCTGGTGTACGGTATGACCATTGGTGAATATGCACAAATGATCAACGGAGAACGTTGGCTTAAGAATAAGGTAAGCAGTAAATTAACGGTAATTCCCCTAAAAAATTACACGCACCAAAGTGATTACCACATTCCTATTAAGCCTTCGCCAAACCTGCCAAATGACAAAGCAATCAATCTTTATCCAAGTCTTGGATTATTTGAAGGCACCATTATCAACGCCGGACGAGGAACTGAAAACCAATTTCAGCAATATGGCGCGCCGTTTTTCCCAGAAAGTGAATTTTCATACACCCCACAACCCAATGCCGGAGCTAAATTTCCAAAGCATCTGGGAAAACTGTGCTACGGCATTGATTTAAAAAATACAGTCAAATTAAACAACATTAACATTGACTGGTTAATTGATGCCTATCACAAAACACCTAAATCCGAACAATTTTTTGGCGCTACGTTTACAGCCCACGCAGGAACCACAGAACTGGAAAACCAAATTAAAAGCGGCATGACTCCCGAAGAAATTTTCAACTCCTGGCAACCAGGAATTGAGTTATTTAAAAAAGTAAGAATAAAATACTTGTTGTACGAATAAATAAACATCCCTTTTTTACAGCGTTTTAAATAGATCTTCGCCATACTTTTTCTTTCATTAATTTATGAATTTATTACCCCTTTTTTGAAAGGCTCAAAACTGTTTTTCACAATTTTGCGCTTTTTTAACCTTTTTTTATGCCAAAAAGTTATAAAAAAGAGGTGTACATCTCCGGTTTTTTTACTTATTTTGACATTTTAATCATACAAACGGTATGTTTTTTATAACAAATGGATAAAATATATTTAGTCTTAAACCCTTTAAAATCAGATAAAATGACATATTTTGAAAACAAATGGTAAGTTTTTTATAACAAATGGTAAAATATTTATATAAAAAGCTTGTTTATTAAATTATTCTTTCTACATTTACATCATAAGAAAAACCAAAACCCCGAAAACAAAAAATACATTAACCCCAAAACAAAAAGAATAAATCAACCCTAACGCTTAAAAAATTAAATTAACCCCTAACCCCAAAAAAATGAAAACGCATGCCCCAAAATTATTCGCATTACTTCTTTTAACTACCTTATTATTTTCCTGCGCTAAAGAAGAAGACGGTGTTTACTTCAATGAAAACAGCGAAGTTACAAATGCAAAAGTAAGCTACACAGCTATGGAATCTGAAATCATAAGTCTTGTAAACGCACACAGAACAAGCTTAGGGTTAAATACCTTAAATACTTTAAACCTTGTATCAGGTGTTGCAGACGGTCACACAGATTATATGATTGAAGTTGGCCAAATAAGCCACGACAACTTTGCACAAAGAGCTGAGACATTAATGACTGAAGCTGGCGCAAAAACAGTTGGTGAAAATGTAGCTTATGGATTTAACACAGCTGAAGGCGTAGTAAAAGGATGGCTAAACAGTGACGGCCACAGAAAAATAATTGAAAATCCTGATTATACTCACTTCGGAATCTCAATGGAAACAAGCATTGATAACAGAAATTACTTTACAAATATTTTCATAAAAAAGTAAGATAAAAATTTAAATAATCCCTCACATCAAACAGAAATTAATTTTCAACCCCCTAAATTAAACAAGATGAAAGCAACACAATTACAACAAATCGAAAGCATCAACTTTTTAAAAGTAGTAAATAACAGCTTAAGCAATACTCCATCTTTAACCAAAAAAGTGAAGCGAATTTACATCAATACAGTGATTCCTGGTTTTAACTATATCAATCAATTGGGTGAAGTTGTTACTCCTCAAAAATGTATTTTATTATAATAAATTATTTATTCGCGTTGTCCCCACAACGGTATTTTTAGAAAGTTGTCCCCACAACGGTTTTATTAATAAGAATAGCACAGATTAAGTTCAGTTAAAAAATAAAAATCATTGTCCCCACAACGGTTTTAAATTAAAAGTTTACAAAAAAATCATTGTCCCCACAACGGTTTTACAAGAAACATAAAAAAGGTACTTAAAAGTCCTCAAACTCATCATAAGCAATTACAGTAATGTGCTGCTTAAAAAAAATGGGAAGCTACTAAAATATCGATTGTAAGGGGTTACAAGCGGTATTACTGGCTTCCCTTTCTTCATTTTAGCCACCTATATCACTAAGGGAAATTTAATTGTTATATGTTAAAAGGTTTGTGGTAAATATTTTTTTTAATCCAAAATGAAGCTCGCTAGCCTTAGGAAAAGCCTGTCCCGTTTTTAGCAAGGGAGACAGGGAAAGTTTAAGAAGACTGTTAATCTATCAAACAACTAAAGCGGTAATTTCTTTTTTAACGCTTCCACAATATTATAAACAGCCGGACAAACCTCCGTGTTTTTCATTGTTAAATTGGTAAGCTGGATAAATTTTCGTCGGTTGGTGTGCGGATATTCGTTGCAGGCTTTTGGACGCACATCATAAATGGTGCA
>CAMDPE010000155.1 GCA_945903795.1 Lutibacter flavus
AATTGATTGCCATTTCTTCTGAAAGTTATGAGAATATCGCTCAGACAAGAGATAAAACCAACGCCGAGTTCACAATCATTTCAGATGTTGACGGAAGCATTATGAAAGCATTTGACGTAAATTACAAAGTAACAAGTGCCTATCAGGCCATCATCGCTGAAAAATTAAATGCTTCAATTTCAGAAACCAATGCTACAAAAGAGGCTGTATTGCCTGTTCCAGCGACTTATATCATTGATACAAATGGAAAAATAGTCTATAAACAATTTGATCCAAATTATAAGGTGAGAGCTTCCATTGAAGACATTATAAATAATTTGCCGAAATAAATTTTGTCAGGTACTTCTAAAAGGTGCGTCTCTTTAATCTAACAATTAAAAAGACAAACAAATGCCAACAAATATTACAGTAAAAAATTTACCAACCGGGTATCAAACAATTATCAGCAACGGAAAACACAGTTTAATTGCCGATGAACCTGTTTCAAGTAAAGGAACAGATTTGGGTTTTTCTCCTGAAGATTTAATTCTTTCAAGCATTGCGATGTGCAAAGTGGCCACCGTTCGTTTTATTGCACGAAGAAATAGCTGGGAAATTAACAATGTTGAAGCACAATTATCACAAACCGTAAAAAGAGGAGCAGGAGGAAAATTAGCCACCACGGTAAAAATAGCCATCTCCATAGAGGGAGATTTGACGGAGGAACAAACAAACGAATTGTTGAAACAAGCTGATGCTTGTTATGTTCACCGAATGATAAAAGGAGAATGGAATATTGAAAACGCGACGCTTTTAAAAGAAATGGTTTCTATATAATCTTAACATCAAATTATTAATATTTAAAATTAGAAGATCCCTATGAAAACAACAATAATAGTAGGTATTGTTTTATTGGCAGGTTACTTGCTATTCAGTTTCAAAACTGAAAATAAAACCGAATTGCCAAATCCGAAAGGTGTACATTTTTATAATGGCACCTGGAATGAAGCTCTTGCTGAAGCAAAAAAGCAAAACAAAGTAATATTTTTAGATGTCTATGCCGTGTGGTGTGGCCCTTGCAAAAAGTTAAAGAAAACCACTTTTAATAATGAAGAAGTGGGTGATTTTTTCAATACTAATTTTATAAATATCGCTATTGATGGTGAAACTCCCGAAGGGCAAAAACTGATGGCTAAATATGGAGTCCGCGGATTTCCAACATTATTGATTATAGATGCAAACAGTAATTTAATAGACAGAACCACAGGTTTTCATTCTGCAAATAGATTGATTGGTTTTGGGAAGCAAAATCTTAAATAATTTTATTTATAAAACTTACGTAAGTTGATATGCAATTTTTCAATTTAGAAAAAAACGGACACATATGGAGCTAAAAAAAATGTATGTTTTATTATATTTCTCATTGTTTTCATTTGTGCTTTTTGCCCAAAACAAGGCTAATGCAGCCTTCAAAAAAATTGAATTTGGCACAGAATTTCAAATTTATCCTGTGGGATTTATAACAGCAATTACCTCAAATATATTTATCAAGGAAAATTTAGCCATTCGCTTTAGAGTTGGCGGAAATTTTGCGGATCGAGAGGATTTTAGTGGGCGAAATGATGATGAAAAAGCCGAAGGTTTTGGCGGAAGTGTTGGGTTGGTAAAATATCTCCCTTACCGAAAAGGAAATTTTATTGCCGGGGCGCATATTGATGGGTGGAATATGTGGACAGCCTGGAAAGATGGCGTAAATACTTTAAATCCTCAAAGCGGTACAACTTATAATTTGGTAGTACAACCTTGGATAAATGGTGGATATTTATACGATATATCCAAAAAATTAAACATAGGATTAACTTTAGGGATTGGTAAAGAAATAAATGTAATTACAAGAGGCGATACGGTTGGTGAAGGGTGGATTGGATCACTTTCATTAGTAAGTAATTTTTCGTTTAAGAAATAAAATGATTTTGTAATTAATGTTATTAATAAGATAGAAGGAAAGCCACACCACCTTTAGTAGTAACTTTTTTTAGTGAAATAAGCACCCCATTTCCAGCAGTATGCCGTTTATCCTAAACTTGTTTCAGGATTTTATGATTAATATAACGGCATACAGCTTCCAATTCCGCACAGTAAAAACCACCGAAAAGGTGGTATTTACTTTTTGCCTTTGCCCTCTTTTTGCTCCGTTTCCATCAGAGTGGTCTCAACAAAACAGAATGTTTAGCAGGTAATAAGGTGTTCGCAATCCGCTTCATTTTGTTCCATAAAATATATCTGCAAGGGCATTTAATGTAAAAGATAAGATAAACTTGTGTCAATATGTATTAATAATACCCCAATTACGGTACCCAACCCTTGCATATACCACAAATAGCACTACTGCGGTGACACATCCTCGTTTAGTGCTATTTGTTTATTTTACTTCACACATTACGCGTCTTACTCACGCACAGCTACTTTTTTACCCAAACCCTTTAAGGTTTTGCTGCGCAAGATTTTTATTTGGGTAAAACCGCTGTTTCATAATTTGGCTCGCCTGCTGCTCGCTCGGGCTAAAAAAGGGTGTCACAGTTTTTGAAAGCGCCATTTTGCATATGAAATAACCGCTGCGAGTACCTATTCCGGTGCAAAAAATCATTAGTTTAACTTCCCCAACAAACCGATTAACTCCAAATTATACAGCGGATTATCCCATATTGCAAACGCTCGCAAGAGCAAAGTATTCCGTTCATTGTTCCTCGTTTTGGCGCTCCGCAAATTGTAATTTAAATCATAATTTTCTATCCTCTCAACTGTCAACAAAAAAACACTTCCCAACAACCAAAGCAGAGCGCACACCACTCGCCACGCTTCTCTTCATAAATTGCACTTGCCTATCCGACGCCTCAAAAACTCCGCCGCCCTTGCGTGTACCACGTGGGCGTGGGACGCACTTATGCCGATGGCAACGTGCTCTACCCACACCACCCTCGCTCATCTTCGCTGGCGGCTCGCTAAAATGCTACCGCATTTTGTAGCTGCGCTTTGTTTAGAACTAAACAGGGGTAATGCTGGTTTTGCTTTCTAAGAATCATCCGGATTAAAAAAATAAAAAAAGCAAGTAAAATTATTTGGCTCCCATCATCCAACGCTTTTGGCTATAAAGTTCAAGCCCTGCGGGTTTTTAAAAAAATCTCCACCCTATTAAATCTACATCATAGATACTATTTCAGCAGGGTTGTATTTTTTCAAAAAAACTTGACAGCCATCCAACGCCAACAAGTAAACTACTTTCTTTTTTTCTTTTTTCTTTTAAAAATTGAAGCGCGAAGCGCAGCAGAGCATAATTTAAATGCGCAATTATGTCAACTTTTGAAATTAGAACTCACCAGATCGGAAGAACTTATTCCGGACCTCACTTTTTTATCCTTTCTAAAGGACTGAACAGCGGCCGACCAATGCCGGAACCCTGCCCGAACTGCTTTGTGATCACTATGAGCTCCGAGGATCTAAAGGAATCATTGTTTTACTTGTGTCTGGCTCTTAAAGCAGGGAAGTATTTCAGCTATTATTTAAAGGGAAGTGTTATTCCAT
This sequence comes from Lutibacter flavus, assembly GCA_945903795.1. GTDB lineage: Bacteria > Bacteroidota > Bacteroidia > Flavobacteriales > Flavobacteriaceae > Lutibacter > Lutibacter flavus_A. The sequence goes on from CAMDPE010000155.1 coordinate 3,562, forward strand.
TTATCTGCATTACGGATGCAAGAGCAGTCATTAAAAATGCTTTGCAAAAGAATGAGCGGCAAGCCTGGGACTGTAAAATTTTAAAGCTTCAGAAAATTGAAGCTTTCGAAGCAAATTTGAAACTGCAGCTTAAAACAATTTCTGAATTAAAAATGGCCTTGTTGAGGTTCTAAACAAATAAATATGATAAAAGTAATCATTGCCGGAGGTAGAAACTTTGAAGATTTCGACAAACTTTGTCAGGTTTGTGACGAATTCCTGCAGGATCAAAACAAGGTAGAAATTGTGAGCGGCGCCTACAAAGGCGCCGACCTTCTGGGAGAAAGGTATGCTGCAGAACGAAACCACACAATAAAACAATTCCCGGCCGATTGGCGCCGGTACGGAAAAAGTGCCGGGCATAAGCGAAATATTGAAATGGCTGCCTATGCTGATGCGCTCATCGCTTTTTGGGACGGCGAAAGCAAAGGCACTAAACATATGATTGAACTGGCAACACAAGCAGGATTGATTGTGAAAGTTTTTTATTTTTGAGATGAACCTGAAACCAACTTTGTCTGGTTTCAGGTTTAGTTGATTAATCTCAAAATCAATTAATCTCAATAACCAATATAAATTGAAGCGCTTTGTTGAAGCTTAACTTTATTTAACTTATTTTAGTAGAACGAAAAATTGCTGACATTCTATAAAAACTAGAATTTAATATTGTTTTATAAGGAAAACATTAATAATAATTAGCAATTTATATTGGGATATAACACGTTGCAAAATATAGCAGAAACAATGAAATTAACATACTTCTAAAAGAAAAAGACTATGAAAATTAAAACTCTAATAATTATTTTTATTACTGCAATATGTGCTTTTTCGTGTAGTAATGACGACAACAACTTTTTAAACTATGATAACAATTCATTTGTTTATATTGAGACACTTGTTTATGATGATTATTCTGGAGACTCACAATTATTAATCAGTAATGGTAATCAAACAACGCCTATTATAACATCAAATGGAACAATCCAATATCAGATAGTTAATTCGAGGATTGTTTACAAAAACGGATACGATATTATAGAATTTAATCCAACCAACCATCAAACTCAAATCCTAGCAAGTTTACCCAACGTTCAAATTAATAGTTTTAATGTTTCTCCTAATTATGAGTACTTGGCATTCTCCAACTATGAAGATATTTTCCTTTTGAATTTAGCAAGTGGAGTCATAGAAAATCTTACCGCGAATATAGAAGGTGATTTTAGATTTCCAAAATGGTCACCAGATGGTGGTTCGATTCTAATAAGAAACGGTATTCCAATTATTAGACCAGGTGATTCCGCCCCTACAGCAACAGGAAATTTTAAAATATTTTATCTATCACAACGAAATTTTCAAAATGTTGAAATGTATGATCAATTTGCATCTCCCAGTTATGCAGATTGGTCTCCAGATAGTAAAAATGTGGTTTACGAGCAATCTCAAGCAATCTTTATATTCGATGTTGTTACTGAACAATTAAGAAGAATAACGACTGAAGAAGTTGTTGCAACAAATCCGAAATTTTCAAATGATGGAGGTATGATTAGTTACTTTAGTTCTGACTTGTCAGACAACGGTAACAATTGGCAAAATTTCCTAACGCTATATGATATTGAAAAAGAATCGAACGAAATAATCAATAATATTTATTCCTATGATGTGTCGTGGAAAGATGACTCTAGTGAAATTCTTTATGGTACCGAAACAGGAATATTTTCATATAACATTACTAATGGAACAATTACAAAAAAAGTCTCTTCTAATCAATCCACTTATGTTCATTCAGTCAACTTTATTAATTAAAACCAAATAATCATTTCAGAATTGAGCAACAAAGCGGAAATTCTTAAAAATAAAAATTGTAACAAACAGAGAAATAAAACAGATTTAGTTTTGAACTAAAAAACAAAATTTGAACAAAAAGTAACATTTTGCAACACCGTATATAATTTATGCTCAAATCGGATTTAGTACAAACCGACAAACATTCAATAATAATATTGCTACGGCGGAAAATTATTGGTTATAAAACACCTAATGAAATGATGAATATTGAACTGAAATTTGTAGCTTAGAAACATCAAAAATTAACTACGCTTTGTTGCGTTACAACATTGAATCCAGTGATAAAACAACTGAAATTTACATAAAATATTAAGTTATGACAGGAATTGAAACCATAAAAAATAATTTGATAGACCGAATTTTAGCTACGAGAAATGAAAAATTAACAAGCAATAAGTAATATATTTGAGGCTACTCGGACGGATGATATAGTTTCTTTATCATCGGAGCAAATTGAGAAGCTTTTAATGAGTGAAAAAGATATTGAAAACGGGGAAAAAATTATCCTTTTACAATCTGAATTTTTAAAATTAACCTAAATTATGATTATAGAAATTGCAAAATGGGTGGTAATATTGTTCGGAATTTTTATAATCTTTATTGGATTTGTAATGTTTATTAATCCCAAAAAAGCAAGATTAACTTTGAGAAAAGCGGGTAGTACAAATTTTATAAACTATGTGGAAATAACAATCCGATTGATACCAGCTATTGCCCTAATATTATACGCGGATTTTTCTAAATTCCCAGAAGCGTTTAAAATTTTTGGATGGATTATGCTCATAACCTCTCTAATACTTTATGCAGTTCCAAGAAAAATGCATCATAAATTTTCGATGAAAAGCGCGGATATACTGATACCTATCTATTTTCAATTAATTTCACCCCTTGCTTTTATATTTGGAGCATTAATTATTTATAATGCATTATGAATTTAAGTTAGTAAGTTGAAGTTAGGAATAAAATAACTTATACAAGTTATGTCTTAAGCTATTGAAATGTTAAGAAACTTTGCTGAAGTTTAGAATAAAATTTGAAAAAAATTAATTACCTTGTAGTATAAATTTTAATAAAAAAAAGAAAATTATGGGAATTAAACCAGGACCAAAAAGAACTGCCGAATCAACCGGAAAACCAGATAGACGTCAACGAGATAATAAGAATACTCCCGAAAATACGCCATCGCTAAAGGAACACAAGCATAAGAAAGGGGATTAATCAGATACATAAACGTTTAAAAACACTTATAATCTAAATCAAAAAATGCCTGGCTAAAAAAATTAGCTAGGCATTTTTTGATTTCTTTTTAGCATTATCTGAATCCGAAAACAATTTCCTCAAAATATAGGAAACAAAAAAACTCACCACAGCGCCTATCACGGCCATAATTGCGGTGAACAGCAAATCGTGCGGACTGATATTCAAAGCGGTTGAAAACAACGTCCCTCCAACAACACCCGACCTTATTTGAATATCATTGAGCATCATTTTTCAGTTTCATTTTCATTGTCAGACACTACCGCCTGACTAACAGTAGTCACTACAGTTCCGGCAACGGCCAGATAACTGGCGATAGTGATCACCAGGGCAGGCAACGAAATGGGAGCCGCTAAAATAGCGCCACCAGTGGCGGCCAAAGCAATGCCAATATTTCTAAGTTTTCTGAAAAACGTTGGCGTTGGTTTTTTATATCGATCTATTAATTTCATTGGTTAAGATTTTATGGTTAATGTGACAATTTCTTTTCGGTCAAAGGCCTGGTAGCACAACGACACTAATTTTTGCAGCAATGGTTTTGAAGCCGTTCCTTTTCCGATGCCCGATAAAAAGGTGACAGGAGCAATGCAGCCCAAAAGTTCCTTTTTTGCATCATTGGCCGGATGGATCAGAATCAAACTTCTTCCCGGAACATTTTCCAGGATCAAATGATGGTTAAACTTTTCGGAATAACGTGCTTTAAGGGTGTAAACACCTTCAGGAATGCAGGACTTCATTTTCTGGTTTTCAAGCCAGGGAAGTTCAACCGAAAAACCCAAAAAAGCACCATGATGAAAGAGGGCACCGTTGGTACCCTCTTTAAAATAGGTTCTATGCAAATGCAGTTCCACTAGATAGTGTCTACATAAACAACAGCCAAGGCATTGTAAGCACCATTTTTCAACGGATACATTTGTCCATTCACTTCCTGATAAAACTCAACGCCCAACACCTGGATCACAGGAAGCACAGAGTTTGGAGTAAGTGCCGAAACAAAATCAACAATGCCGGTATCTGCACTGTCATACGGCAAAATA
>CAMDPE010000156.1 GCA_945903795.1 Lutibacter flavus
AAATAAAAAGCTAGCAATCCGCTGTTAAAATAAAAAAAAGGGTCTGAAAATAACAATTTCAAGACCCTTTTTTTATTTAAAAATTTCTGTATTTCTTGGTGATTTCAAAAATATGTTCGAGAATTCGTTGTTCTTTTTGGTCAAAATCAACTTCCCTCCTCTTCATAACCAACATTGCGGTTTCGGTAACTTTATTCATTTGATAGGTTGAGTAACCCGCAGCTCCACCCCAACTAAAAGAAGGAATGAAATTTCTTGGAAAATTGCTGCCATAAATATTTGCGCTCACGCCAATCACTGTTCCCGTGTTAAACATTGTATTAATGGCGCATTTGGAATGATCACCCATAATTAACCCACAAAATTGCAATCCGGTTTTGGCAAAATTTTCAGTTTCATAATTCCACAAACGCACTTCACTATAATTATTTTTTAAATTGGAATTGTTCGTGTCCGCACCAATATTGCACCATTCTCCCAATACTGAGTTTCCTAAATAACCATCGTGTCCTTTATTTGAATAACCCGACAAAATAGAATTGTTAATTTCGCCACCAACAGTACAATATGGTCCAATTGTGGTGGCTCCATAAATTTTAGCTCCCATTTTTACCACAGAATGCTCACCCATAGAAAATGGCCCACGAATTAAACTGCCTTCCATCACCAACGTGTCTTTTCCTATATAAATAGGCCCATTACTTGCATTTAATACAGAAAATATAATTTCCGCTCCTTCTTCAATAAAAATATTTTCTTTGTTTATAAAACGAACACCTTCAGGAATGGGCTGTGATATTCTTCCCTCTGTAATTAATTCAAAATCTGCTCTTAAAGCTTTGTCATTTAATGAAAATAAATCCCAAGTATTTTTAATTTGTGTCAATTCATCCTCAAACTCAATTTGTTCGTAATTATCAAAATCAATTGTTTCTTGTGTATCGGTAGTGAAAAAGGCAATGACTTCTTCATCTTTGAAAATTGCCTGATTTTCTTTTAATTCCATGATTGTTTCTGCCAGGGAAAGTGTTGGCAAAAAGGAAGCGTTTATCATAACATTTCGCTCCATTTCAACCATTGGAAATTTTTCTTCTAAATAGTCTTCGGTAAGTGTCGTTGTGGTAAAACCCATATATGTTTCCCATTTTTCACGAATAGTGAGTATTCCTAATCGTAAATCGGCAACGGGTTTTGTGAAGGTCAATGGCAATAGTGATTTGTGAACTGTGCCATCAAATAAAATATAATTCATTGATTGATCATTTTACACAAATGTACAGTAAGTTTTTTTCTTTCTCAAATGAAAAAAAACATTGTATTTTAAACGATCTTATTTTTTCTAAAATAAGTATCAATACTATCTGCTGTGTCAAAGCAAGCACTAACAGTATTAATATCCGAGCAATAACGAGAATCAATTGCGTGATTTTTACAACCGATAGTGTTTAAATCTATGGATGCAAAATTTTTGTCAATGCTAATGCATTTATCATACAACGAAGCGATAGTTTCATTTTGTTGTAATTCGACATTGTTTTTGGTTAAATAGCCTTTTAAAAAGTTTTCAATGGCAAACTGGGCGTTTTTACATACCGAGTAACTAACAATATCTTCGACAGGTTTAAATAATTCCTCTTTTGCCGATTTTAATTTTTTTTCTGCTTCTTTAAAAAAAGCTTCTGATCTTGCTTTCATTGTAAATTTTTTTATTTGTATAAACTTAAAAAATAAAATTATAATTTCACCTTAATCTAAAAAATTGTGCTTTTACAATTACATTTAAAGGTATAAAAAAAAGTGCCAGGTATAAAAATACTTGGCACTTTTAATTTAAATTAATTTATAAATTTCTATAAAGTTCCAATCTTTCCCATTGAACATCTACTTGTTCTTGGGCTTTATCCAATAGATCTTTTGCCAATTCAGGATTTTCATTCACAACTCTGGTAAAACGAGTTTCTGTATACATAAATTCGCTTACTGGAGCAGAAGGTGTTTTAGAGTCTAATTTAAATCTCTTTCCTTTTTCTGCCAAAGGATTGAATCTAAATAATGGCCAGTAACCTGTTTCAACCGCTTTTTCTTGATGTATTGCACCGTCTTTTAAATCGTAACCGTGTTCACCACAATGAGAATAAGCAATAATTAATGATGGTCCAGGATAAGCAGCCGCTTCTTCAAGTGCTTTTAGCGTTTGGTTATCTTTTGCGCCAATTGCAATTTGAGCAACATAAACATTTCCATAAGAAACTGCTTGTAAGGCCAAACTTTTCTTAGAAGTCATTTTCCCTGAAATCGCAAACTTGGCACTTGCGCCCATTGGTGTAGATTTAGATGCTTGTCCACCAGTATTTGAATAAACTTCGGTATCCATCACTAAAATATTAACATTTTCTCCTGATGAAAACACATGGTCTAAACCACCATATCCAATATCATAAGCCCAACCGTCACCACCAAATATCCAAACTGCTTTTTTACGCAAGTATTCAGAAAGGTTTCTTAGCTTTTTAGCTTCATAGGTATCAATGGTATCTAAAATTTCATTTAGTTCATCAATGTGACTTATTTTTTGTTCTTTAAGCGTTTCGTTTCCTTCAGCATTGTTTAGTATGTTATTTACTATGGTACTGCCTATTTTACTTTCTAAAGATTTCAATAAATCTACTGCAATTTCTTGCTTTTTGGTCAATGCCAATTGCATACCCAAACCAAACTCTGCATTGTCTTCAAATAATGAGTTTGCCCAAGCTGGTCCACGACCATCTTTATTTGTTTTGTAAGGCGTTGTTGGTAAATTACCGCCGTAAATAGATGAACAGCCAGTTGCATTTGCAATTAAAATACTGTCTCCAAATAATTGTGTAATTAACTTAATATATGGTGTTTCACCACAACCGGAACAAGCGCCAGAGAATTCAAATAACGGTTCTAAAAACTGTGATCCTTTAATTGTTGACGTTACCAATTGTTTTCTGTCATAATCAGGTAAATCGATAAAGTAATTCCAATTTACATTTTCAACTTCCTGTACTTTACGATAATCTGTTAAGTTAATTGCAAAAGTATTTGGAACTTCTTTACTTTCAGCCGGACAAACAGCTACACATAAATCGCAACCTGTACAATCTTGAGGAGATACCTGCAATATGTAACTTTCTTTTTCACTGTTAAAAGGTCTTCCTTTTGCCGGTACACTTTTTAATGATTCCGGTGCATTAATCAATAAATCATTTGATACAACTTTGGCTCTAATGGCGGCGTGCGGACAAATAGCAACACATTTATTACATTGTGTACAAAGATCTGCATCATCCCAAACCGGAACAAAATCGGCAATGCCGCGTTTTTCATATTGGGTTGTTCCTGTTGGAAATGTTCCATCAACAGAAAATGCACTAACAGGCAAAGAATCACCATTGCCGGCTAAAATTGTTCCTAAAATTTCTTTTACGAAATCATCTGCATTCGCAGTCATCATTGGTGTTAAACCATTATTATTTGTAGTATGACGAGGATATTCAACTTTTTGAAGATTTTCCAATGATTTGTCAACTGCATTAAAATTCATTTGAACAACGTCATCACCTTTGTGAGAATATGATTTTACAATGGCATTTTTTATTTTCTTGATGGCTTCATCTTTAGGAAGCACGCCAGATATGGCGAAGAAACAAGTTTGTAAAATGGTATTTGTACGTTTTCCTAAATCAGCTTCCTGAGCTACTTTTGTAGCATCAATTACGTAAAATTCAATATCATTATCAATAATTCTTCGTTGTAAAATACTTGGTAATTCTGCCCATACTTTGTATTTTGAGAAAGGAGTGTTCAATAAAAATGTTCCGCCTTTTTTAATATGTTCTAAAACGTCATATTTATAAATAAAACTTGTTTGATGACAAGCTATAAAATTAGCTTTGTTAATTAAATAGGTTGAATAAATTGGTTCTGGTCCAAAACGCAAATGCGAAACTGTTTGTGCACCGGCCTTTTTAGAGTCATACACAAAATACCCTTGCACATAATTATCAGTAGTTTCACCAATAATTTTAATGGAGTTTTTATTTGCACCAACTGTTCCGTCCGATCCTAAACCATAAAACATACAATCAAACGTATCTTTTTTAGTTTTGAAACTTGTATCGTAGGTTAAACTTGTATTGGTTACGTCATCATTGATACCAACAGTGAAATGATTTTTTGGGGAATTTTTATCCAAATCATCATAAATTCCCTTAACCATAGCTGGCGTAAACTCTTTTGAAGAAAGTCCGTAACGGCCACCAATGATTGTAGGCATAGATTCACCCATTTCAACAAATGAGGTTACCACGTCTAAATATAAAGGTTCACCAATGCTACCAGGTTCTTTAGTTCTGTCTAAAACTGCAATTTTCTTAGCTGTTTTAGGAATTTTTTCGATAAAATCATATACAGAGAACGGACGATATAGGCGAACAATTAATGCACCTACTTTTTCTCCATTTTCCAACAAAGTGTCTATAGTTTCTCTAATTGGTCCGTCACCAGATCCCATTACAATGATTACTTTTTCAGCCTCTGGATGACCAATATAGTAGAATAAACTGTATTTTCTACCAGTATGTTTATAGAATTCATCCATTGTTTTTTGAACAATTCCAGGAACATTTTGATAATATGTATTTGCAGCTTCACGTGCCTGAAAGAAAACATCAGGATTTTGTGCTGTACCTCTAATTACTGGATTATCTGGATCCAATGAATGTTTTTTATGCTTCATCACTTCCTCTTCTGGCATCATTGCTTTAATGACATCATCAGGAATTCCATCAATTTTAGAGATTTCGTGAGATGTTCTAAATCCATCAAAAATATTTAAAAAAGGAACCCTGCTTTTTAAAGCAGAAACCTGTGAAATTAATGAAAAATCATGTGCTTCCTGAACAGAACCTGCAAATAACATGGAGAATCCAGTTTGACGGGTTGCCATAACATCCGAATGATCCCCAAAAATAGATAAAGCATGTGTTGCAATAGTTCTTGCAGCAATATGAAATACTGTTGGTAATAATTCTCCGGCAATTTTATACATATTCGGAATCATTAGCAATAATCCCTGAGATGCCGTAAATGTTGTTGTTAATGCACCTCCTTGAAGTGAACCGTGTACGGCGCCTGATGCACCACCTTCACTTTGCAATTCAACAATTCTAGGAACGTTGCCCCAAATATTTTTTTTACCTTTTGAACTATACACTTCCGCATGCTCACCCATTGGCGAAGACGGCGTAATTGGGTAAATTGCACAAACCTCGTTGGTTTTGTGGGCAATGATAGCTACTGCTTCATTGGCATCACAAATTAGTTTTACACTTTCTTGTTTCATCTTACATTATATTTATTCTGAAAAATATTTATAAAATTGAGTTTTTTGAATTCCTTATATTTTATAAATAATTTAATTAACTATTCAAATTTATGTTGTAAAAATATACCAATAAAGTAGTATTTATAATGACATATGTCAGCTAATTTGGCTATAAATTTATTTAGAATTAATCCTGATAGGCGCATTAAGTAATTGTTTTTAAATACTTTAAAAATATATTTTAGAATCAAAAATAGAAGTGCGCCATATTTGTGACATTTTAAAATGAAAAATTTCTTCTAAAAAGAAACATATAAATTGAAGAATTTATAGAATTGACTATTTTTATGCTGTTTTATAAGGAAATGAAAATAAAAGTCTGGCTAATTCTCTAATTGTGCAAATAGCGCTGATTATTTATGCATAAAATAAATTTTTTGTATGAAAAAAAAGCAATTAAATAGAATTTACAGAAAGGAAAAATATATCACAAGTATTATTGGAAGAAACTGCTTTTAACAGCGTTTAGATAGCGCTCTCTTGCAAATTTATGTTCCACTATTTCAGGAATATAGGAATTTGTGAAATTGGGAATCCACTTTTTAATATATTTCAACTCAGGGTCAAATTTTTCTTGTTGTGTTGTCGGATTAAAAACCCGGAAATATGGCGCCGAATCACAACCTGTTCCCGCAACCCATTGCCAATTGCCATTATTGGAAGACAATTCAAAATCGAGCAGTTTTTCAGCGAAATATGCTTCACCCCAACGCCAGTCTATCAGTAAATGTTTGCACAAAAAACTTGCCGTAATCATTCTAACGCGATTGTGCATATAACCGGTTTTATTCAATTGGCGCATTCCGGCATCAACAATGGGATAGCCGGTTTTGCCTTCGCACCACAATTTAAATTCAGCTTCATTATTTCTCCATGGAATAAAATTATATTTCGATTTAAAGTTTTCATTCACCACTTTCGGATAATGAAAAAGAATCTGCATAAAAAATTCGCGCCAAATCAATTCACTCAAGTATATTTGATTGGTTTTATTGGCATAATCAACCAATTTACGAACACTGATTGTCCCGAAACGCAAAAAAACCGAAGCATTAGAAGTTTCAACGGAAGGAATGTCTCTTATTTCCTGATATTTTTTGATGCATTTAGAATTGGACGGCAAAACTTTGATCGCACTTTCCTCAAAACCAATATTGCTTATAGATGGAAATGAAAAGCTAGCTTTTAAGAAATTGTCTTTTAAAGTTTCTGATTTGTATTCAATAGGAGAATTGGCATTGTATTTTTCAAGCCATTTATTTTTATAGGGCGTATAAACGCTATACGGCAATCCGTCCGCTTTTACAATTTCCGCTTCTTCAAAAATAACCTGATCTTTATACGTAAAGCAATTGCTGTTTTTTTGTTTACAAAGCAACTTTATTTTCTCGTCACGCTGTTTAGCATAAGGCTCATAATCTTTATTGAAAAAGACATTTTTTACGTCAAATTCTTCAAAAATAGAGGACCAAATATCAGCCGGATTTCCCTTTTTTATAAATAAGGAGGACTTGAATTTTACCAATTCATTATTGATGTCTTTTAAAGTATCGTAAATAAAATTAACCCGAGGATCATTTTTTGGTAATTCATCTAAAATGACTTCATCAAAAATAAATACTGGAAGCACTGGCAATTCTGAATTTAATGCATGAAATAAGGCACAATTATCTTCTAATCGAAAATCGCGTCGAAACCAAAAAACAGAAATTTCCTCTTTAATCATTCTGCCACAACAGTTTTCTTATTGAATTTCTTTTTAAAAAATTCTATCAAAAGGATACTGGGATACAACATATTAAAAGCATAAACAGCATCTTCAACAGGAATTGTGAACAATCTGATGTTTAAATTTTCATCATTATTATACCAAACAACCTCATTTTCAATAAAACTGCCGGTTAAAATACCGTTCACAATAAAAAATGGAAAGAGTATGATCAAAAAAGTGATAAAAAACTGCGGTAAAACCGGCGACTTTTTCCACAATGAAAATGCCATCAATAAAATAAAAATACTGAAAGTTACGGTTGTGTATTTTTTTGGAAATGCATAAAACAACACAATAATTGCAATAACCAATGAAATAATACTGATATATTTTGTTAATTTATCGGACAATTTTGTATTCTTAAAGAAATAAAGAAAAGCATAATGGGTAAAAATACTTGCGTAAGGAATACATATAAAAAATAATATTTCCTCAATAGGCAAACCCAAAATATTTATACCAATATGATA
>CAMDPE010000157.1 GCA_945903795.1 Lutibacter flavus
CAATATTACCCGAAGTTATTGACGCTATTTCAAGCGCAATGGCCAATGTTTACGGGAATCCGTCATCAATTCATCATGTTGGACGGAAGGCGAAATCTTTGGTTGAAACATCACGTAAAAATATTGCCAAACATTTTAATGCTTCAGCCCAAGAAATAGTTTTTACGGCCGGTGGAAGTGAAGCAGACAATTTAATCCTTAGAAATGCCGTTACCAATTTAGGCGTTACAACAATAATTTCATCTAAAATTGAACATCACGCTGTTTTGCATACCATAGAAAATTTACAGAAAGAATTTGATATCAGCATCAAATTTGTTGATTTGGATGATCACGGAAATGTTAATTATGAGCATTTAGAACAATTGCTTGAGGAATCTGATGATAAGAAATTGGTGAGTTTGATGTACATAAATAATGAAATTGGAAATATTTTAAATCTGGAAAAAGTTTCGGAATTGTGTATTGCCAGCAAGGCTTTATTTCATTCTGATACCGTGCAAGGAGTTGGTCATTTCAATATTGATAGTAAACAAACACCCATTGATTTTTTTGTGGCAAGCGCCCATAAATTTCATGGTCCGAAAGGCGTCGGATTTGCCTACATAAAACGGGGATTTGGGATTCACCCAATTTTGCATGGCGGAGAGCAGGAGCGAGGTGCCAGGGCCGGAACAGAAAACGTGCACAGCATTTTTGGTATGGAGAAAGCGCTGGAAATTTCCTGCATGAATATGCACGAGGAATCAACTTCAATCCAACTACTTAAAAATTATTTAATAGGTGAATTGAAGCAACATATTGAAGGAATTGAATTTAACGGACAATCGGAAAGCGAAACGGATAGCAGTTACACCATTTTAAATGTTCGTTTTCCAAATGATTATACGATGTTACTTTTTAATTTAGATTTGAAAGGGATTGCTGTATCGGGCGGAAGCGCCTGCCAAAGCGGAAGCAATATGGGTTCGCATGTGTTGCACGCCATTTTGAATGAAAAAGAAGCTGAAAAAACTTCTGTTCGATTTTCTTTCAATAAATTCAACACCAAGGAAGAAATTGATTACGTAATTCAAACACTCATAAAACTGATCAATTAGATGCTAAATTATCCGATAAAGTTTTATCCAATTTTAAAAGAAAAAATTTGGGGAGGAACAAAATTAGTGACCAAACTCAATAAAAAATCAACGTTGAAAAATATTGGTGAAAGTTGGGAATTGTCTGATGTTGAGGATAATATATCTATTGTTTCAAACGGCGAATTGACAGGAAAAACGTTGCGAGAATTGTTAAAAACTTATAAAGCAGATCTCATTGGTGAAAATAATTATGCGCATTTTGGAAACAATTTTCCGTTGCTGATAAAATTTATTGATGCAAAAGAGGATTTATCAGTTCAGGTACATCCAAATGATGAACTTGCCACAAAACTGCACAATTCATTTGGAAAAACAGAAATGTGGTATATTATGCAGGCTGATCAAGGCTCAAAATTGGTGATTGGATTTAACAAAGAAATTTCTCCGGAGCAATACCTGAATTATGTTGCCGAAAAGAAAATACCTTCCATTTTAAATTATGAAAGGGTAAAAGCGGGTGACGCCTTTTTTATTGAACCGGGAACTGTTCATACCATTGGCGCCGGGATTTTGCTTGCCGAAATTCAGCAAACATCCGACATTACTTACAGAATTTACGATTGGGATAGGGTAGACTATCATGGAAATCCGAGAGTTTTGCATACCGATTTGGCTGTTGAAGCCATCAATTTTAATCATAAAATTGAGGCAAAGCACAACTATTCTACTTTTATAAATTCACTCAATCCGATTGTAAAATGTCCCTATTTCATCACAAATTTTATTCATATTGTTGGTGAAAAAGAATTGGATTATACAGGAAATGACACATTTGTTATTTTTATGTGTGTGCAGGGAAAGGCCACAATTTTAATGGGAGAAAATTCGGAAATCATTAATTATGGTGAAACAGTATTGATTCCGGCGACTGCGGAAAAAGTGGTTATCGCATCAAAAAATTGTAAATTGTTAGAAATTACGGTTTAGATGACATTCACTTCAATTTCAAGCGAAATCTTGAAAGTTTCCATCACTTTTTGCTGAATTTTTTGTGCCAGATCATAAATTTCTTTTCCGGTGGCATTGTTGTAATTCACCAAAACCAGCGCCTGTTTTTCGTGCACGCCCGCATCTCCAAAACGTTTTCCTTTAAATCCACATTGTTCAATTAGCCAGCCTGCCGGAATTTTAATTTCGTTTTCAGAAATTCTATAATGAGGAATTTCAGGATGTTTTTCTGACAATTCTTTAAATAAATCGGAGGTGATTACCGGATTTTTAAAAAAACTGCCGCTGTTTCCAATTTCCTTTGGATCGGGAAGTTTGCTTTGTCTGATGGCAATTACCGCATCAGCAATTTCTTTAATGGCAGGATTTTTTTTATCTGTCAATAAATCTTTGATGGCGCCGTAGGAGATATTGATGTTGTGATTTTTTTTGGTGAGTTTAAATGTAACATTGACAATGATGTATTTTCCTTTCAGCTCATTTTTAAAAACGGAATTCCGGTACCCAAAATCGCAATCAGCATTTGTGAAAATTTTGGTATTTCCTGTTTCAATGTCAATGGCTTCTAATTGCTGAAAAGAATCTTTAATTTCAACGCCGTAAGCGCCAATATTTTGAATAGGTGAAGTACCCACATTTCCTGGAATTAATGACAAATTCTCCAATCCACCATAGTTTTGGGAAACACACCAAAGCACCAATTCATGCCAATTTTCACCGGCTTCCGCCGTAACCAAAACTTCATTTTCATCATAATCGTTAACGATAATTCCTTTGGTATTTAGGTGGATTACCAGTTTTTCAACATCGCCTGTCAGTAAAATATTGCTTCCGCCTCCTAATAAAAACAAATCCTTTTCAGAATTTATTATTTCTTTCAATTCTTTAACGGAATTTACGGTTACAAAACGTTTGGCATTTGCATGAATGCCAAACGTGTTATATGGTTTTAACGATATGTTTTGTTGAATTTTCAACTAGTTTTGATTGTATTTTTTGATGGCTGCTTTTAATATTTCTACGGAACGAATAAGATCCTCTTTTTTGAGCACATAAGCAATCCGAACTTGTTTGGTCCCAAATCCTGGTGTGGAATAAAATCCGGCTGCAGGAGCCACCATAACGGTTTGGTTGTCCAAACTAAAATCTTCCAGCAACCATTGTGCAAATTTATCCGCATTATCAACAGGCAATTCAGCAACACAGTAAAAAGCGCCTTTTGGCGTGGCCACTTTTACGCCTTCAATTTTATTCATTTCAGTAATTAAAATATCTCTTCGTGCTTTATATTCAATAATAACCTCATCAAAATAGGATTGAGGCGTTTCTAAAGCTGCCTCACTTGCAATTTGTGCAAATGTTGGCGGACTTAACCTTGCTTGTGCGAATTTTAAAACGGTGCTGATAACTTCCTTGTTTTTAGAAACCAAGCAACCTATTCTTGCGCCACACATACTGTAACGTTTTGAAACAGAATCTATAATGATGGCATGATTGTCTAATCCAAAACCGCCTAAAACGGAATGATGTTCATCTTTGTCGTAGATAAATTCTCTATAAACTTCATCAGCAATAAAAAATAAATCGTGTTTTTTTACAATATCGGCCAATTTTTGAATTTCCTCTTTGGAATACAAATAGCCGGTCGGATTGTTAGGATTGCATATTAAAATTGCTTTGGTTTTTGATGAAATCAATTTTTCAAATTCGGCTATTGGAGGCAAGGCAAAATTATCTTCAATTTTTGAAATTACCGGAACAATTTTTACGCCAGATGCTGTTGAAAAACCCAGGTAATTTGCATAAAATGGTTCAGGAATAATGATTTCGTCACCAGGATCGGTAATGCTTCCCATTGCGAAAAGTAACGCTTCAGAACCACCGGTAGTAACAATAATTTCATCCGCAGTTACCGGTATATTCCTTTTTGTATAATAATTTGCTATTTTCTTTCGATATTCCTCAGAACCCTCAGAACGGCTGTAAGCAAGCACTTCAACAGAGTTATTTTTTACCGCATCCAGCGCAACTTTTGGTGTTTTTATATCTGGCTGCCCAATATTCAAATGAAAAACTTCAATTCCTCTTTTTTTAGCATTTTCAGCATAAGGAACCAATTTTCTGATTGGAGATTCGGGCATAGTTGCACCTTTATTTGATATTTTAGGCATTGAATTTTGTTTATAAATAGTTGACTACAAAATTGCGAAATAATTTTTGAAATTCTCTCCTTTTAGCCGCATTTGTTAAAGGTTAAAATTTTTATAAAAGTTGTGTAATTATAAAGTGTTTTTTGTAATTTAACATAAAATAAAATCAAAATATATTGAATTCTTATTTAAGAACAACTGTTTTTTCGATTCTTCTTTTATTTGTGGCATCAGAAGCAATTTCACAAAGCAGGTTTCAACTAGAAAATGCTTCAGAAAGGCAATCTGTTTCATTTAAGTTGTTAAATAATTTAATTGTATTTCCTATTGAAGTTAATGGAAGGCCGTTGAATTTTATACTTGATTCAGGTGTTGGTGCAACTTTGTTATTTAATTTGTACCCCAAAGATTCGGTAATGCTCCATAACAAGGAGAAAGTAAGGTTACAAGGTTTAGGAAGTGAAGAATCGGTTGAAGCAGTTTTATCCAAAGGCAATTTATTTACCTTCGGGAATATTAGAGGTTACAACCAAAGTTTATATCTCATTTTGGATGATAGTTTTGATTTGTCCTCAAAACTTGGAATTACCATTCACGGAATTATTGGCTATGAAATTTTAAAAGATTTTGTTGTCGACATTAATTATGGCACAAAGCGCATCAACTTTTACAATCCGGAGACCTACAAGCACAAAATTTGTAAAAAATGTGAAACTTTCGAATTAGATTTTTTTAAGCTAAAACCATATATAAATGTTGGCATTAAATTAGAATCGGTTTCGGATAATATAATTCCTGTCAAATTATTGATAGATTCTGGCGGAAGCGATGCTTTGTGGTTGTTTGAAAATAGCCATCCAGACATTTTGCCACCAAAAAAGTTTTTTAATGATTTTTTGGGTGAAGGATTAAGTGGCGCTGTTCATGGAAAAAGGGCCTATATTGAATCCTTAAAGATTGGGAAATTCGAATTAAAAAGGCCAACAGTATCATTTCCTGATTCGTCATCTATATCTTATGCGAGACAGTTTGAAGATAGAAACGGTAGTTTGGGAGCAGCTGTTTTAAAACGATTTAATGTGACATTTGATTATAAAAATAAGAAAATATCCATTAAAAAAGGAAGTTTATTTAAGGAGCCTTTCAGATATAATATGAGTGGAATAGAGCTTGTTTATAATGGAAAGCAATTGGTAAGAGAACAAAATTATTCCACAACTGGGATAACTGATGGAAAAGCCAATGAGAAAAACACAGTCATATTAGATTATAACTACAAATACACCTTTAAACCATCCTATAAAATTCATAATTTACGCGTAGATTCTCCAGGCTATAACGCTGGTTTAATGGCGGGAGATATTGTAATTAAAATCAATGGGAGGTTCGCGTATGAAATGGAATTAGATGAAATTATCGGAAAATTTTTTGAGAAGGAAAATACCAAAATTTCATTGGTTGTTGAAAGAAATGGAAAAGATTATGAGTATCATTTCTTTTTAAAAGATATGCTTAAATAAAAATGACCTTCATTTCTGAAGGTCATTTATGATATTACGAATTTGAATTTACTCTTTTAATACAATTCCTTTAATTTGTAACGTTTTAACAGGTTCGTCTGCATTAGAACTAACAGTAATTGATTTTGAAAATCCTCCAGGTCTGTTGGTGGCATATTTAACTTCAATTTCTCCAGTATCTCCGGGCATAATTGGCCCAGCTGGTTTTTTAGGAACGGTACAACCGCAACTTGATTTAATGTCGCTTATCACCAATGGGGATTTTCCAACGTTTTTAAATTTAAATGTGCGAAGGCCATCAGCGTTCAATGCAATTTTACCGTAATCTATTACTTCTGAAACAAACTCAAATGCAGGCGCATTTGGATCTTTTGGTTTTTCAGTTACTTGTTTCTCTTGGGCATTCATAGTGAATGTTAAAAATCCCAATACCACTACTGTAATAATTTTTCTCATAATTTTCTATTTAATAGGTAAAGTTAATACTTTTTTTATGTTTTCAAAATATTTTCTGATATGTCATATAATTGTACATTTGCGAATCGTATTACAAATAATATACCAAAATGAGTTTAGCAACAAAATATAGTCCCAAAGAAATAGAAAATAAATGGTATGCTTACTGGATGAAGAACAATTATTTTCATTCAACGCCTAATGAAAAAGAGCCTTACACTATTGTGATTCCACCGCCTAACGTTACGGGCGTTTTACATATGGGGCATATGTTGAACAATACCATTCAGGATGTGTTGATCAGAAGGGCACGATTGAAAGGATTCAATGCCTGTTGGGTTCCCGGAACTGACCATGCATCTATTGCAACTGAGGCTAAAGTTGTCGCTAAATTGAAAGAACAAGGGATTCAAAAATCGGACTTAACAAGGGAAGAATTTTTGAAGCACGCCTGGGAATGGACGGATGAGCACGGCGGAATTATTTTGGAGCAACTTAAAAAACTGGGTGCTTCCTGCGATTGGGAACGTACAAAGTTCACGATGGACGCTGATTTGAGCGAATCTGTCATCAAAGTTTTTATTGATTTATATAAAAAAGGCCTGATTTATAGGGGTTACAGAATGGTAAATTGGGATCCTGCCGCAAAAACAACTTTGTCTGATGAAGAAGTTATTTATGAAGAAAAAGCGGGCAATCTATATTATCTGAAATATAAAATTGAAGGCAGCAGTGATTTTTTAACCATCGCAACCACGCGTCCTGAAACAATTTTTGGCGATACCGCCATTTGTATCAATCCGAATGATCCGCGTTTTTCGCACTTAAAAGGCAAAAAAGCCATTGTTCCCATTGCCAACAGAGTAATCCCAATTATTGAAGACGAGTATGTGGATATTGAATTTGGAACGGGTTGTTTAAAAGTAACTCCTGCGCACGATCCCAATGATAAAGTATTGGGTGAAAAGCACCAGTTGGAAGTGGTGGATATTTTTAACGATGATGCATCTTTAAATTCCTTCGGATTGCATTATGAGGGAAAAGACCGATTTGTTGTTCGGAAAGAAATTACCAAAGAATTGGAAAATTTAGGCAGTTTGGCCAAAATTGAATCTTATGTCCATAAAGTGGGAACTTCTGAAAGAACCAAAGAGGTTATCGAACCAAAAATTTCTGCCCAATGGTTTTTAAAAATGGATACCATTGTGAAACCGGCTTTGAAAGCGGTTTTGGAAGATGAGGAAATTCATTTTTTCCCCAAACATTATAACAGTACTTATCGCCATTGGCTGGAGAATATCAGAGATTGGAATATCTCGCGCCAGCTTTGGTGGGGACATC
>CAMDPE010000158.1 GCA_945903795.1 Lutibacter flavus
ACTGCCCAACAAAAAACCGATACCATAAAAACAAAAGAAAGTTATGGTATACGAGTTGGTGCTGACTTGAGTAAACCTATAATTTCATATTTAGAAAGTGGATCGAAAGGATTAGAATTGGTTGGAGATATTCGTATTTTAAACAATTATTATGCAGCTTTTGAATTGGGTTATGAAGACAAAATCTCAAAGGAAGATTATATGAATTATACCACTAAAGGTTCCTATATAAAAGTTGGCGTTAACTACAATGCTTATAAAAACTGGGTAGGAATGACCAATGAAATTTATGTTGGAATGCGCTATGGTTTTAGCATATTTAATCAAACGTTGAACAGTTATACACCAAACGTAAAAGGAACATATTTTATTCCGACTGAAGTTTTGCCAAATACCGAATTTAAAGATTTATCGGCACATTGGGCCGAATTGGTTTTTGGAATGAAAGCCGAAACGTTAAAAAATTTATATTTGGGTTTTAGTTTTAGTTTCAAAAAAATGATCAGCACCAAAGAGCCAGAGAATTTTAAAAATCTATATGTACCTGGTTTTAACAGTGTGTTTTTAAATGATACCGGATTTGGAATGAATTATACCTTAAGTTACCTGATTCCAATTGTGAAAAAAGAAAAGTAATTTTTTTATTTTTTAAAAATTTAATCCATTTTAGCTTATGAAAAATATTCCAAGCGTCGATTTATCTGATTTTTTGTCGAATGATCCAGCAAGAAAACAAAAATTTATACAAGAAATTGGTGAAGCTTATGAAGAAATAGGTTTTGTTGCGCTTCGCGGACATTTTTTGTCGGATGAACTGACGGAAAATTTATACAAAGAAGTAAAAAACTTTTTTGATTTGCCAGATGAAATTAAGCAATCCTATGAAATTGAAGGAATTGGCGGACAAAGAGGTTATACTTCCTTCGGAAAAGAAAGCGCAAAAGGTAAAAAAGAAGGTGATTTAAAAGAGTTTTGGCATTTCGGACAAGAGGTAGTCGGAAATGATGCTTTAAAAGCTGAATATCCAAAAAATGTTATTGTAAAAGAAATTCCTAATTTCAACAGTGTTGGAATGGAAGCATATAATATGCTCGAAAAAACGGCTCTTTACGTATTACGCGCTTTGGCTTTATATATTGGTTTGGATGAAATGTATTTTGATAAATATGTTATAAACGGTAACAGTATTTTACGTCCAATTTACTATCCGCCAATTTTAGGAGAGCCAAAAGGATCGGTTAGGGCGGCGGCGCACGGTGACATCAACTTAATCACGCTTTTAATGGGCGCGTCTGCTGCAGGATTGGAAGTGCAAAATAAGCAAGGAAAATGGATCCCAGTGACTTCATTGCCTGAACAATTGGTTGTAAATGTTGGCGATATGTTGGAGCGCTTAACAAACAATAAATTGCGGTCTACTGTTCACCGTGTGGTAAATCCGCCACGTGAAGATTGGGGAAAACCACGATATTCAATCCCTTTTTTCACGCATCCAATAAGTGAAATGAAATTAAACTGCCTTCCGGAATGTATTGATGAAGTTCGTCCAAAAGTGTATGATAACATTATCGCAGGTGATTTTTTAAATGAACGGTTAAGAGAATTAGGCTTGATAAAATGATGAGAAATAAAGTAATTTCATTTTTTACATTTGGCCTGTTTCTAATTTTAGCAGGAGCTATTTCAAAGCTGTTTAATTATTCGCAATCGAATTTATTGATGGCCATCGGACTTGTTTTTGAACTTTTTGCAGCGGTGTTATTTGCCTGGAAAAAGATCAATAATAAATAATGTTTCCCTAATTTTGCCTATATTTTTGAGTTAGTTATGAGTAAGAAAAAATTAAACAGTTTAGAAGATTTAGGCGGATTTGTTTTTTCCACAAACACAAACTTCGAATTTGAAAAAGCAGAAGAACAAGATACGGTGCTTCCTAAAAAACAGTTTTTAGAAGCTAAATTTTCTAATAAAGGTAGAGGAGGAAAAACGGTTACCGTTATTACAGGATTTGTAGGTTCAGAAGAGGATTTAAAAAACCTTGGAAAATTACTTAAAACAAAATGCGGTGTTGGTGGTAGCGTAAAAGACAATGAGATTATTGTACAAGGAAATTATAGAGATAAAATAATGGAAATCCTTAAAAAAGAAGGATACAATATAAAACGCGTAGGCGGATAAATTATGAATAAAATAGCAGCATCAGAATTAATTCTGAACCCAGATGGAAGTGTGTATCACTTAAATTTAAAACCCGAAAACATTGCCACCAATATTATTTTTGTTGGTGATCAAAACAGGGTGCCAAAAATAGCAGCACATTTTGAGTCCATCGAATTTGAAACACAAAAAAGGGAATTCAGAACAATTACCGGTAATTATAAAGGCACAAAAATTTCCGTAATATCAACAGGTATTGGCCCAGATAATATTGATATTGTAATGAATGAGCTCGACGCTTTGGTGAATATCGACTTAAATACTAGAACTGTAAAAAAGGAGCATACAAAATTAAATATTGTAAGAATTGGTACTTCTGGTTCTTTACAAAGTGATATTCCTGTTGATAGTTTTGTTTTGGCAACATACGGATTGGGTTTTGATGGACTGCTTCATTCTTATGATTGTGAAGAAATTTTAGAGACCGAAATGGAAGATGCTTTTATAAAACACACCAACTGGAGTTCAAGAAAATCCAGACCATATCTGGTAAAAGGAAGTGAATTATTGATACAAAAATTGAAAAGCGACAAAATTTTTGTTGGTGTTACTGCAACTGCCGGCGGTTTTTACGGTCCGCAAGGGCGTGTGCTTCGTTTGGCCATTCAAGATCCTTCATTAAACAGCAAAATTGATAATTTTGAATTTGACGGCTATAAAGTGACAAACCTTGAAATGGAAACTTCTGCTATTTATGGCCTGGCAAAATTATTGGGTCATGAAGCATGTTCTATGAACGCCATAATTGCCAATAGGGCCAATGGAACTTTCAGTGAGGATCCATATAAACCTATTGAGGAGTTGATTGTTTATACGTTAAACAAATTAACTTCATAAAATAATTGTTATATTTCAACGTTTTTAAAATATTAATATCATAAAAAGAATGAAAAAAATAGCTTTATATACTTTAGGAATTGCTTTTACTGCGATGTTGTTTAGTTCGTGTAATGCTTCTAAAAAAGGCTGCGGATTAACAAGTGACGCTAATAAAATGGAACAAACTACTTCAAATAAAGCTACTGTTAAGGCTGAAGTTTAATGTCAATACCATATAATTAAATAGATTAAATCCACTTTTAGTGGATTTTTCTTTTGATAAGCTATAGTACAATGATTAAATATTTGTAATACTTTCATTTTAGGCGAAAGTATGTATCTTTGCATCAGTTTAAAAAATTAAGAAAATGGATAACGGATTATACGCAAAATTTAACACCTCAAAAGGTGAAATACTGGTAAGTTTAGAATTTGAGAAAACACCGGGAACAGTGGGTAACTTTGTTGCTTTGGCTGAAGGAAATTTGGAAAACAGTTCAAAACCTCAAGGAACGCCTTATTATAACGGATTGAAATTTCACAGGGTAATTCCTGATTTTATGATTCAAGGCGGTTGCCCTTTAGGAACTGGAACAGGTTCGCCTGGTTACAGCTTTGCCGATGAATTTCATCCAGATTTAAAACATGACCAACCAGGAATTTTATCAATGGCAAATTCTGGTCCGGCTTCAAACGGAAGTCAGTTTTTTATTACGCATGTTCCAACGCCTTGGTTAGATAATAAACACACTGTTTTTGGAAAAGTAGTTGAAGGACAAGAAGTTGTTGACACCATTAAGCAAAATGACTTGTTGGTATCTCTTGAAATTGTGAGAGTTGGTGAAGCAGCAGAAAAATTTAATGCGGTTGAAGCTTTTAGAACTTTTGATGGTTCAAGATTAAAAAGAGAAGAAGAAGCTAAAAAAGCAATGGCTGCCCAAATGGATAAAATTGCTGCAGGTTATGATGAAACGCCAAGTGGGTTGCGTTATAAAATTTTACAGGAAGGTTCCGGTAAAAAAGCAACCAAAGGAAGTGTGGTTTCTGTGCATTATAAAGGACAGTTATTGGACGGAACTGTTTTTGATTCCTCCTATCCGCGCAAACAACCAATCGATTTTGAACTGGGAGTAGGACAAGTTATCTCAGGTTGGGATGAGGGAATTCAATTATTAAAAGTGGGAGATAAAGCACGTTTCGTAATCCCTTCTGAATTGGCTTATGGAAGTCGCGGAGCCGGTGGGGTTATTCCTCCGGATGCTACTTTAATTTTTGATGTAGAATTGATGAAGGTCTCCTAAAAATATATTATTTAAAAATTCAAAAAGCATTGATATATTTCAATGCTTTTTTTTTTAGTATTTTTGGGAGTATGATTAAAAAAATATAAATTATTCGTCATTTTAATTATAATTACAATTATGAAATTCAATTATTTTCTTCTTTTTTTAGTATTTCCATTGTTATTTGGCTGCTCAAACAATTCAAACAATCCAGAATTTATAAAAAAAGCAACGGGTCGGTATTTGTTCAATTCGGATGAGGTTATTGAAGTTTATTTTGAAGATAATGAAATATACTTGGCTTGGCGAGGAGCAAAAAAAATAAAACCTTTAAAAGTTGATGATGCTACTTTTTTTGTAAAGGAGATGAATGAAAAAATTCAGTTTTTAACCAATCCGGCAAATCAAAAAGATTATTTGGTACTGGTTCCAAAAGAAGAAAATGCACCAGTTGTCTATAATTTTATGAAGTTGGAAGAAAATGAAAAGATACCAAGTGACTATTTGAAAAACAAAGAATTTGACAAAGCGCTTGAAGGTTATTTGGCCATCAAGAAAAAAGATTCGCTGGACAGTTCAATCGATGAAAATTATTTGAACTCATTCGGCTATAAAACATTACGAGAGAAAAATATTGAGCTGGCCACCGCAATTTTTAAGATAAATGTGGCGTTATATCCCAAAAGTTCGAATGTTTATGATAGTCTGGGTGAAGCTTATTTGAAAAGTGGCGATACCCTAAAAGCGATTGAAAATTATAAAAAGTCTTTGATATTTGATTCTGGAAATTTAAGGGCAATAAATCAGCTTAAAAAATTGGAGAAAAAGGCATAAATTGCAATAATGAAATTAAAAATTTCAACAACAAATTTAAAATATGAAAACATTAAATCAATGGTTTGATGAGTATGCCGTCAGCCATCAAAACAAAACAAATCAAACGATTCATTTTATTTGTGTTCCCGCAATATTTTTTAGTATTGTAGGGATGTTAATGAGCATTCCATCTACATTTATTTCAGAAAATTTGAATATTAACAATCCGTTTTTGCAGAATTGGGCAGTGCCTGTTTTAATATTATTACTCATTTTTTATATCAGATTATCGTTTTCAACTTTTGTACGAATGTTAACATTCTCAATTTTATGTTTGATGGGTAATTATTTTTTATCTCAAGTTAGTTTCTTATTTTACAGTTCGTTAGCCATTTTTATAATTGCTTGGATTGGTCAGTTTTATGGACATAAACTGGAAGGAAAAAAACCGTCATTTTTTAAAGATTTACAATTTTTATTGATTGGTCCCGCTTGGGTATTTGAAAAAATTTCAAAAAAGAAGTAGCACCAAATTACTATGAAAAAGTTTTTGCTTCTATTTTTGATTTTATTTTTTAATTTTTCATATTGCCAAGAGGCTGTTTATGAAGTTTTGAATACGTCAATAAATTCCAAATTCGCCGAATTTGGAGTCACTTATTCGAGCAATAATTCCGTAATATTTGCTTCCTCAAAAAAAGATGATAGCGGCAGGCGGACAAACAATCGACAGCTTTCTTTAGAATTGTATCATGGATTGATTGCTGAAAATGGTGATATTATACAATCTGATAAATTTTCATCTGAAATAAATAACAAATTTTTTGAATCCGATATTGCCTTTACGCCCGATTTTAAAACCATCTATTTTACGTGGAATAATTTTTACAGCGCGCTAAAATCAAAAGATTCTGCAAAATGGAAAACGCTTTATATATTTAAAGCCACAATTAACAAAAATTTTGAAATTTCAACGGTAACACCAATGCCTTTTAACAGCAAAGAATATTCTGTTAGAAGTCCGGCCATTAGTAAAGACGGGAAAAAACTTTATTTTGTGTCGGATATGCCAGGTGGTTTTGGCGAATTGGATATTTATGTTGTTGAAATCAACAATGATGGGAATTATGGTGCTCCAAAAAATTTAGGTCCGACCGTTAATACAAAACAAGCTGAATTATTTCCTTATATAGATCAAAACAACACCCTTTATTTTTCTTCAAACGGGCATAAGGGACTCGGAGGGTTGGATATTTTTAAAAGTGAATTTAGAAGTGGTAATTTTTTGAAAGCAGTGAATTTATCGCCACCTTTTAACAGTAAATATGATGATTTTGCTTATATTATTGACAATGCAACAAATTCTGGTTATTTTACCTCTAATCGGGACGGGGGTAAAGGTGATGTTGATATTTATGCGTTTAAGGTAAAGGAACCGGAATGTGCTCAGACTATAACTATTTTGGCATTTAACGAATCTAATGATCAACCATTAAACCAGGTTCAGGTTTCTCTTTTTCAAAACAACAAGCTGGTTAAAAAAGAAACCATCGGCAAAGATTTGGCTTTTAAATTCAATATTGATTGTAAGCAAACCTATAAAATTATCGCTGAAAAAGAAAATTATGAAACAGCGGAATTAACAATTTTATCCGACGATAAAAACAAAACTGAAGCAACAAAAACCATCAGATTAAAGCCTCTTGGATGTGTTCAATTGTTGAGTGGCATTGTTGTTAATAGTATTACAAATCTTCCAATTAGCCTTGTTTCAGTTTCATTGTTTCAAAATAATGTATTTTTAGAGAAACAAATAGTTGGTATTGATTCAAGCTATAAATTCAAAATTATCTGCAAACAAACCTACAAACTCGTTGCTGAAAAAGAAAATTATGAAACAGTTTCAATTACAATAGCTTCCGATGGCAAAAATTATTTTGAAATTGCAAAACCACTTAAATTAATACCTATTATTTGCTCACAATTGTTGAGCGGAAACATCTTGGACAGCAAAACAAATCTGCCAATTGATCAGGCTATCGTTTCTTTATTTCAAAACAACAAGCTGGTTGAAAAGCAAACCATCGGCAAAGGTTTGGGTTTTAAATTCAATATTGATTGCAAGCAAACCTATAAAATTGTCGCTGAAAAGGAGAATTATGAAATCATTGAACTTTTGATTTCAACCGACGATAAAAATAAATCAGAAACTAAAAAATCGTTGAAATTAACGCCGATTGAATGCAACCAATTGCTGAGCGGAAAAATTTCGGACAGCAAAACGAATTTGGCTTTAGACCAAGTTACCGTTTCGTTATTTCAAAACAATAAGTTGATAGAGAAACAAACCATCAGCAAAGGTTTGGAATTTAAATTCAATATTGATTGTAAGCAAACCTATAAAATTGTTG
>CAMDPE010000159.1 GCA_945903795.1 Lutibacter flavus
ACTCAGGCAGGTGACGTATCGGCATATATTCCGACCAACGTGATTTCCATTACCGACGGACAAATTTTCTTGGAGTCCGATTTATTTAACTCTGGTGTTCGTCCGGCCATCAACGTAGGTATTTCGGTATCTCGTGTTGGAGGAAACGCCCAAATTAAATCGATGAAAAAGGTAGCGGGAACATTAAAATTAGATCAGGCTCAATACCGTGAATTGGAAGCGTTTGCAAAGTTTGGATCCGATTTAGATGCAGCAACCTTGAATGTTATAGAAAAAGGAAAGCGAAACGTTGAAATTTTGAAACAAAATCAAAGTGACCCTTTTAAAGTTGAAGACCAAATCGCCATTATTTACGCGGGTTCTAAAAACTTGTTAAGAGCAGTTCCTGTTGAAAAAGTAAAGGAATTTGAGCGCGATTTTCTTGCTTATTTGAATGCAAAACATAGAGATACATTGGATTTGTTAAAAGCAGGTAAATTAACTGATGAGGTTATTGATACTTTAACCATAGCAGCGAAAGAAATTTCAGCTAAATACGTTTAAAAGATTTTAGTATTGAGTATTGAGATGATAGTGTTCTCTCAATACTGAATACTCAGTACTAAAAACCAAAAATAAATGGCAAACTTAAAAGAAATACGAAACAGAATTTCATCCATTGGTTCAACCATGCAAATTACCAGTGCCATGAAAATGGTTTCTGCGGCAAAGTTGAAAAAAGCACAAGATGCAATTACACAAATGCGTCCGTATGCCAATAAGTTGACGGAACTTTTACAAAGTTTAAGCGCTACTTTAGAAGATGATATTGAAAATGTTTATGCAGAACAACGGATAGTTTCAAAAGTGTTAATTGTTGCAATCACTTCAAACAGAGGTTTATGCGGCGGATTTAATTCTTCTGTGATTAAAGGTTCGGTAAAATATATTGAAGACAATTACCGAGGAAAACAGGTTGACATTTTCTCCATAGGAAAAAAAGGTTACGATATTTTATCAAAGAATTTTACCGTTATTGAAAAACATAATGATGTTTACGACGATTTAACCTTTAACAATGTTGCCGTAATTGCAGAAAGCATTATGGATTTGTATGCTAAAGGAAAATATGATAAAATTGAATTGGTTTATAATCAGTTTAAAAATGCAGCAACCCAAATATTGACTTTTGAACAATTTTTGCCAATAGAACTTGTTGAGGTTGAAGGTAAAATGAATGTAAGCACTGACTATATTTTTGAACCAAATAAGGCTGAAATCATATTACAATTAATACCAAAATCGTTAAAAACACAGTTGTATAAGGCAATAAGAGATTCTTATGCTTCAGAACACGGCGCCCGAATGACAGCAATGCATAAAGCGACAGACAATGCAACGGAGTTGCGCGACGATTTAAAATTAATGTACAACAAAGCGCGTCAAGCTGCCATCACCAACGAAATTTTAGAAATTGTTGGAGGCGCTGAGGCTTTGAACAATTAGGCGAACGGTAGAGAGCCAAATTTTCTGCAGCTGAGGCTTTGAATAATTAGGAGAATAACAACCTATTAAATATTAAAAAGAGTTTATCCACTTCGGATAAACTCTTTTTTAGTTTGGTATGTAATTTGCAAACCCAATTTAAAACAAACCAATCATGAAAAAAATTATAGGCATTGGATTCATCACTTTACTAAGTTTTACTTTTTTTGGCTGTGGCGTTTCAAATGCACAGAACAATCATCCTTTTAAAGTTTTGGAAGCCACTTATGCCAATTCAGTTGTTGAACAAACCGAATTGGTTGTAACGACGCTAAAAATTATGATAAACAATCCGGAAATTAAATTAGACAGCGTGTATTTTAGAAATCACAAAGCGCCATTAAAACGTGTGGAAAGTAATGAAAATTACGTTTTTTCTGGAAGTTTTACAAGTTCAACAATACCTCACGACTATATTTTGCATAGCGATCCAAAACTGGAATTTGGAAATAAGCCACCGGTAACAGTTTCAAAATTACCTTTTGAAATAAAGGAAAATGAAGCTGTTGTGAGTTATTTTTATAAAGACAAAATTAATTATTATCAGATTTTGGAAGTAAAAGAAATTGTGTCAAAAGACTAAATCCTTAAGTTTTTAGCTGAAGGCAAAAAATCTATAAATCTTCGGCATAAACCAAACTAATCTCTTTTCTGACAGCGTCCAATAAAGTTATAAGCTCTATGCTGTTTTGATGCGACCATAAACTGCTTTCTGTAAGGTTTTCAAGCAAACATGTATTACATTCCAAAATTTGGTGTGCATAGCCTTTACCTATTTTTGGGATTGAAATTTTTTCTTCATTACCGTCTTTGATCAATGAAAATGAAGTTGCTTCATTCCACGGACTGTCGATTATGATTTCTCCCAAAGTACCGCTTATTTTTGCCTCTCTTTTTGAATTTGAGTTAAAACTACTGAAAAGTACCGCCTGGGCATTTTTATAATCAAAAATGATTGAAACTTGTGAGTCGGCACCCGATTCAAAATAATGGGCCTTGGCTATAATTTTGTCGGGCA
This sequence comes from Lutibacter flavus, assembly GCA_945903795.1. Lineage (GTDB taxonomy): Bacteria > Bacteroidota > Bacteroidia > Flavobacteriales > Flavobacteriaceae > Lutibacter > Lutibacter flavus_A. The sequence goes on from CAMDPE010000159.1 coordinate 2,543, forward strand.
TTCCCAATATCAAATAAGCTAAAAATATAGGATAAATACCAATATCAAGTATGGAACCGCCGCCCAATTCCTTATCGTAAATACGTTGTATGGAAGGAAGGGCTTTAAAGGAAAAATCGGCATTCAGATACTTTATTGCACCAATTTCGCCATTTTCAATGGAGCTTTTTATTTTTTTTATGGCAGGTAAAAACCGTGTCCATAAAGCTTCCATTAAAAATATATTGTTTTTTTTGGAGGCTTCAATCATTTTAAAAACCTGTTGTTTATTTATGGCAAAAGGCTTTTCACACAGCACCGCTTTTTTATGCTCCAAAGCTAAAATGGTAAGCTGCGCATGATTGTTATTGGGCGTTGCGATATAAACAATATCAACTAATTCATCCTGAAACAATGCTTCATAAGAACCATAAAATTTTTTTGAATGAAAAGTTTTGGAAAAAACTTTGGCTTTGGCTAAATCTCTGGATGCTACCGCCTCAAGTTCAACGTTATTCAGCAATAATAAATCGCTTGCAAATTTATGGGCGATTTTACCCAACCCAATAATACCCCATTTAATTTTTGTGCTCAAGATGTAAAAATTTAGATGATTAAAATCGCTATAAAAGTACTTAATTTTTATTTGGCACAGTAATTGAAATTCAAATGAAATAACACAAAATACCGAATGATTATGAAGACTATAAAATTACTTTTAGGAACGTTGGTTATAGGAATGTCGTTCTCTTCCTGTATTGTTGACAACAACATTGATGAACCTTATTATGCTTCATTGGAAGAAGTTGTAACTGCAAACGATTTGTGGTATATAGATTACAACAATACCACAGGAACAGGAGATGTTCCTTTTTTATCCAAAGCATTTACTATATCATTTATAAACGGAAAAGTTTATGCCAATAATAATTTGGTGGGAATTGGAACTGTTGGAAATGGTTATGGTATTCAGATTGGATTTTACGACACGTTTGACGGTCGTTTAAAAATAGATCATAATTTAGATGGATTTTACGACTTTGATGTCATTCAGTTATCTGTAAACAATATAAAATTAAGGGACAATTACAACAATGTTACCTATAATTTATTGGGTTATCAAAAATTCAATTTTGATTATGACCAAGTTTTTTATGACAACATTGAATATTTTTTACAGGAGTACAATGCTTGGGAAAAAACCTATACAAGTACCGCAGGAGATGTGAACGCTTTTGATTATGAAAATTTTTTAAGTTTTACCCCAGAAAATTTAACAACATTTTATTCTTCCAAAGATAATGTTGGCACACCTATTGCTAATATCTATTGGGATTATGTAGGAGATTATGCGGTGGCTAACGTTCAGGGATATGACAATCTAAAAATTTTAACATTAGATTATGATACCTCGGACAATGAAAGGTTTGAGTTGACCGTTATTAATGATGGAAAGATAAGTTTGTATCATATGGCTTCTGGAACAACATATGAGTTTACTGGAAGGGGTTACATACAGTACTTAAAACCGAGTTCAAGTTTGGCAAAAAGCGCCACAAGCGATCAAGGCAGAGCGAGAACTAAAGTATTTAGAGAAACAGAAATTAGAAGAAATTTAAAATAAAGTTTGGTTAGTTGATTTTTGGTTGGTTATTTTTTATAACCAATTGAGTTAGCCGCTCCCTCATCGGGGCGGCTTTTTTTTGTACCTTTATGGTTTGAAAAAAACATAACAAATGAATCATAAAACAGCATTTATTACAGGAGCAACCTCAGGAATTGGAAAAGCTACCGCGCAACTTTTTGCACAAAACAACATACGTTTAATTCTTTGCGGCCGACGTGGTGAAAGGCTTACTGAATTAAAAGAGGCACTTAGCCAGTTAACAGAGGTAACTACGCTTCAATTTGATGTTAGTAATAGAGAAGAAGTTTTTAATGCGATTGCCTCATTGCCAATTGAATTTAACAAAATAGACATCCTCATCAATAATGCAGGCAATGCACATGGTTTAAGCAACTTTCAGGAAGGAAATATGGATGATTGGGATGCAATGATTGACATTAACATTAAAGGATTGTTGTATGTTTCGAAAGCAATTATTCCTCAAATGGTTGAGCGAAACGATGGCTTTGTGGTGAATATAGGCTCTATCGCCGGCAAAGAAGTATATGAGAATGGAAATGTGTATTGCGCTTCAAAATACGCCGTTAATGCGTTAAATAAAGCGATGCGACTTGATGTAAACAAACACAGTATTAGAGTAGCGGCAATTAATCCCGGCGCTGTGGAAACTGAATTTTCGGAAGTTCGATTTAAGGGTGATATAGAAAAGGCGAAAAATGTTTATAAAGGATTTAAAGCCTTACAGCCAGAAGATATTGCAGATATTATTTACTTCGTGGTAACAAGGCCTTATCACGTTAATATAGAAGATTTAATTGTGTATCCAACGGCACAGGCAAGCGCCACTATTTTGAACAGGGAATGAGGTAAATAAAATGATTAATAAGCGACTTTTAATAAAAAATTTGTTGGCCCACAACGATGAAAACAGCTTTTACGACAAGAAGCTCAAAATTTCATTGGAACACAAAGAGGGAAAGGCTAAATTTTTAAAAATCGTTTGTGCCTTGGCAAACTCAAATCCAGAAAATAACTCATATATCGTAATTGGCGTTGATGACCAATTCAATATTATTGAAGGGGTTGATTTTTTTGATGACAGCAAGATTCAGAATTTAATGAACTCTTACTTTAACAATCCGCCAAAAATTCAATATGAAAACATTCCTTTTCCGCGATTGCAAAAACACAAAGTTGTGGGATTGGTTACCATTCATCCATCAAAGAAAATAGCGTCGCTTAATAAAAATATTTGGAAATATATTAACGGAACCATTTTTTACAGACGAGGAAGCAATTCTTTATCAACCTTGGAAACTTTTGAAATCACCGAATCCAACAAAGCTATTGTTGAAGCCATAGAGAAAAATGCCAGCAATAATATTCAGCTTACTTTAGACGGCGTTTTTGATTTTATAAACCGACATAAAAAAGCATATCACCCTACTTATAGGGTTTTTAATGAACAAATTGTGCTTTGTTGGGCAGGAGAGAAAAAAGTTGTGAAAGGCGAAACATTTTATTCACGTGTTGATATTGAGTTGATTAATGAACAGGTTCGGCTGTTTTATTCCGCTTTGGATGAGGTAAAAATTGAATTCGACAACAACTCATTTAGAATTACCGAGTTTGTTTATTTGGGGCTGAAAAAATCGTTTGATTACTATCCCCTCGAAAAAACCGTGATTCATTTCAAAGAAAACGGAAAATATAATATTGTTAGTGAATTGTTGTTTGAGCCGCCTCAGTTTGATAAAAAATTACTGCATCATGTGTTTAACAATTGCAATGCGATTTTAGAGAAATTAAAAAAGAACTTGTCACTTGCGGAAAGTGAACAGGCAGATTTAAATGAAATGCCTACTTACTATTTAATTTGTGTATTAAATAAAATTCCGAACGCTTTTATAAGGCTGAAAGAATCAGAACTGTTGCTTAGAAATTTAGAGGACAAAACAGGATATATCAAATACAAAGAAGCGGTCAGAATCCTAAGAAAAGTGAAGTATAGCTAATTTGGTATCTTTTTATTGTATCAAATAGAAATATGAATTAACCCTTTAATTTTCTAAACAATTCCAGCGCATAACCGTCAGTCAAACTTGCCACATAACCGCAAATGGACAAAACTCTTAAGTACAAATCCTCTTTTGGTTCTTGAAGACTTTCTGGCAATAAATTTAAAATCAACTTATCATAATTTGTCAATGAATTTTCAAATTTTCGGTTGCTTGCAGTAACAAAAACATCTAATAAAGTGGCGATTACGTTATAGCCAACCAATTCTTTTTCAATTACTTCCCTGCTTTTGTAAATTTTTTCTACGCTCAATTTAATGATGTCATTTATTTGCGCTTCATAAATACATTTATCCAATAAGGAGTGAGGAAATTCACCTTTTAAAATAACCTCTTCCTGCCTTAAAAAAACTGCAGCAGCTTCATTAATCAGATTTCCGATGGCCAAAGCACGGAGGTAACTTAAACGGTCTTTCTTAAATTGCAGTTGGTAATATTTTTTGGTGTCAATGGTGTCTTTTACCAATTTTATCAAATATTCAAGTGCAAAATCTTCCTCAATCAAACCTAAATTGATGCCGTCTTCAAAATCGATAATCGTATAACAAATATCATCGGCGGCTTCAACTAAATAAGCCAAAGGATGCCTGTGATAAACTGATTTTTTAGCACTTGAAGCTAATCCCAATTCATTTGCAACGTCTTCAAAACAAGAGACTTCAGATTGAAAAATTCCATATTTTTTATCGGCTACGTGAGTTGTAGGTTTTTTTGGCAACGACTCTTTCGGATATTTTATAAAAGTTCCCAATGTGGCGTAAGACAATCGCAAACCGCCTTCCATTCCGGCTTTACTTTCGGTTAAAATTCTGAAACCATTGGCATTTCCTTCAAAATCAACAAAATCTTGCCATTGTTTTTTGGTAAGATTCGCTTTATACTGTTGTCCGTTTCCATGTTTAAAATATTCTCCAATGGCTTTTTCGCCGCTATGGCCAAAAGGCGGATTTCCAATATCGTGCGCCAAAGCAGCGGTGGCCACAATAGCGCCAAAATCATTCATCGTATAGCCTTGTTCCACCAATTCCGGCCGATTTTTAAGCACTTGTTCTCCAACTTTTCTGCCTAACGAACGCGCCACAACGCTTACTTCCAAACTATGGGTAAGTCGAGTATGCACAAAATCGGTTTTTGAAAGTGGCACAACCTGCGTCTTATCCTGCAAACTTCTGAAAGAATCGGAAAAAACAATTCGGTCATAATCCACTTCAAAACCCAACCGGGTTTCGTCTTGTTCTTTGCGAGGTCGTATTTGTGTGTCTCCAAATCTTTTGAGCGACAATAATTGGCTCCAGTTCATTCCCATAGTAAA
>CAMDPE010000160.1 GCA_945903795.1 Lutibacter flavus
CGGAACAGTTTCTGTGCATACTATAGCAAAAAATGGTGAAATTTCAACAGCAATACAAGTCATTGACCATAACACTGCACCACAGCAATCGCACGCACATTCTTCCAAATTTTTTAAGAATACGTTGTTTGTTGCCGATTTAGGCCGTGATTTTTTGGCGCAATACATTGAATCCGGGAATAATTACCTTTTTAAGAAAAATTATTCTATGGAACCAAAAACAGGTCCGCGCCATTTTGAAATTTCAAGAAAAGGCAAATTTATTTATGTGATCAACGAATTGAATTCCACCATTTCTGTTTTGAAAAAGCAAAAAGACAGTTATGTTTTTATTCAAAATATCAGCACTTTGGATGCGGGATTTGACGGAAAAAGTTTTTGTGCCGATATTCATTTGTCAAAAGACGGGAAGTTTTTATACGGATCTAACCGAGGCGAAAACAGCATTGCGGTTTTCAAAATAAACAAAAAAAGCGGCGAAATTCAAAAAACACAAACCATCAGCACCAACGGAGATTGGCCGCGTAATTTTACCTTGACGCCTAATGGAAGTTATTTGTTGGTTGCCAACCAAAGAAGTAAAAATATCAGTGTTTTTAGAGTAAATAAAGAAACTGGGGATTTAATTTTTTTGCACAGTGTTGATTCTCCAACCCCGTCTTGCCTATTATTTTAGGTTAATTTGGTAAGGGTTTTCTTTTGTAAACGCCTTTACTTTGATACTGTTTAGCATTTTGCAATTTTTTATATTGCAAATAAATAGTTTTTTAATTTGGAATCTAAATCTTCCTTGCTTATTGGTTTTGACATAAAATCATTACAACCAGCCAAAAACGCTTTTTCTTTTTCCTCTTGTGATGAATAGGCTGTTTGTGCAATTATTGGCAAGTCGGGTCGAAATTCTTTTATAATCTTTGTCGCTTCATGACCGTCCATTTTAGGCATTTTTATATCCATCAACACCAATTCAATGCCTGGGTTATTTTTGCACAATTCAACAGCTTCCAAACCATCTTTGGCGTGAATTAATATGCAGGGAAATTTAAGTTTTTCTTCCAGCAATATTTCTAAAACCATAAAGTTCACTTCTTCATCTTCTGCAATTAAAATGGTGTGTTTTTTCTTAATCTCAACTTCCTTTTCCTTTTCTTTTTCAATTTTTGGCGCTAAATTTACAGGTTTGTAAGGTATGGTAACAAAAAATGCAGCACCTTCACCAAGTTTAGAAATCACTGAAATTTTTCCACCCAACAACTCGGTGTTTTCTTTGGCGATGGAAAGTCCAAGACCCAATCCGCCAACTTTTTTGGACAATTCTTTTTCGGCCTGAGAAAATCGCTCAAAAATGATTATTTGTTTTTCGGGTTTTATGCCAATTCCACTGTCTTTCACAAAAATCTCCAGTTCGGCAGGTTCACTCTTATTATTTAGTTTATACCCTAATTCCACCATACCTTCATCTGTAAATTTTAGGGCATTTTCCAGCAAATTTCCCAACACTTTATTAAGCATATTTTTATCGGTAAGAATGGTGCTTTCATTATCCGAGAGCTTGTTTGTTAAAACTAATTTGGTGTTCTTATTAATTGCTTTTATGTTAAATACATTAAATAATTCGAACAATAAATCATTGAGGCAAACCGGATTTTCTTCCGCTTTAATTTTTTTTGTCTCCAGCACGGAGATTTCCATAATATCATCAATAATATGCAGTAACTGGTGGCTGCTATTTTTAATGATTCCAATAAATTTTTTTCTTTTTTCATCAGATAAATCAGGATTGTCCAATAATTCCGAAAAACCCAAAATACCGTTCATTGGCGTTCGTATTTCATGCGACATATTTTGGATAAACTCGGTTTTTAAACGACCGCTTTCTTCGGCTTTTTCTTTGGCATTTATTAATTTGTTAAACAAATCCTTTCTGTCTAAAAATACCGAAATCTTTCGCGCATAGGTTTCTATCAGATTTGTTTCATAGGGTTCAATAAAAGGCAACTCTTCCGTATAGGTAACTTTTAATTCCCCAATTAGCTTGTCATTAACCTTAATGTTTTCAGATAAATAATTTCTGCCTTCTGGTAATATAATATTTTTTTTATTGCTGTATATTTTATTGTTTATTTCCAATTCACAATAAACCTTATCCGTGAACTGCATACTTTTTGGAATAATATCAGTTACAAGCGCTTTATAAATAATTTCCGGATCAGTATTTTTCTCTGTTAATTGGTGCAATAAATATATTCCCTCAAGTTCTTTTACCCTTTCCTTTAAATTATTTTCGCTTTCCTCCGCTTTTTCTTTGGCAATAATTATCTCATTTAAAATTTGTCTTTTTTCTGAAATGTCTTGAATGGTGCCAATCAATCTTTTTAGATTTCCTTTGTTGTCAAGTTCTAATTTTCCCAAACTGTGCACCCAGCATATTTGTTTGTCTGATTTTCTTATGATGCGGTATTCCTTATTGAAGTCTTCTTTGTTTTCTATAATATTTTTTTCAAAATACCGCTCCATCATCTGTAAATCATCCGGATGAACTATTTGCAACCAGCCCTTGATAGTTCTATCGTACGCTTCATCAATTCCAAATAATTTATTTAAGCCTGAAGAGCTTTTCCAAACGCCTGTAGAAAAATCCAGATCATAAGAACCTATATGGGCTATTTTCTGGGCTTCATTTAAACTATTTTCGCTTTTTTCTGCAATTTCTTTGGCTTTTTGAAGCTCATTAATAAAATTCAGTCTGTCTGCTATATTTCTGATTACGCCAATATTGCCAATCCATATTCCTTGGTTGTTAAATAATTTTGAGCCAAAAGTCTCTCCCGGAAAGATTACATTTTCTTTGGTTTTATAATAGGTAATATAATCTTCCTGCGTATTTATAGCATTCTTATTAAAAACTTTGTCGCCTGCCTTTTCAAATTTTGAATTGTCAGTATAAAAAATTTCGGTTCTTTTTCCAATCAATTCTTCTGGTAAATATCCAAAAATGTTCTTTACACTTGGGTTTGCCATCACAATTTCGCGATTGGTATTTGTAATTATAATACTGTCATGAATGGCGTTGAACATCTTTTCAAACAATAGCTTTTGCTCCGATAGTTCGTTTGTTGCATTTCTTTCAGCAGTAATGTCAATTACAGAAGCAATGGAAGTTCCATACTCATCAATAATAACTGATTTTATAAGCGCTAAAATAGTAGAACCGTTTTTTCCTGCCAATTCGGTTTCATCGCTAAATGTCTTTTTATTTAAGCCAATTGAAACCAATTCTTTTTTAAGCACTTCAAGGGCTTTTTTGTTATTTGTCTTGCCTAGGTGAATTTTGAGTTCTTCAACGTTTTTTACACCGAACATTGCAAGTGCGGCTTTATTTACATTTAAAATCTTTATGTTTAAGATACATTCGTCAACAAAATTTGGGTTTTCATCCAAATAATTTTTTAAATCATTTGTTTCGTCTTTCTTTTGATTTATTAGCTTTATCACAGCAGAAAAATCCTGTTCCCAAAGTGGCACCGGGTTTTGTTCAAATAAATTAATAAAGCGGTCTTTGCTCTCTAAAAGCAACCTGTTTTTTTCAGACAACTGGTTACTTAGTTGCTTTAGCGCAGTATTTTGAGTTAAATAGTCGTCGGACAGTAACCTATATTCTTCATTTTGCTTTTGCAATTGTTCTTCGGCATTTTTGCGATGCGTAATGTCTCTCCAAACACAATGAAGTATTTTGTTGCTGGATTCATTTTCTATGGTTGTCAACAACACCTCAACCGGGAATATTTCTCCATTTTGTTTTTTGTGCCACCACTCAAAACGATATGTGCCCTTTTCTAATGCGGTTTTTACTACTTCTTCTTGTTTTTCAGTAGAACTTATACCGTCTGGCTGAAATATTGGTGATAATTCTGAGGGCTTAAGGTTTAAAATATCTTCAAAATCTTTATACCCTAGCATGTCAATAGTTGCCTGATTGCATTCCGTAAACACGCCATTTTTAATGATAGATATAGCATCGCCTGATTTTTCAAAAAGCGTCCGAAATTTTCTTTCACTTTTTTCAATTTCAGCATTTGCTTGAAGCAGTTTTTCCTCTGCATTTTTTTTGGCTGTAATGTCTTCTTTTATAGCCAAATAAGATAAAATTTTATCGGTTTCGTCTTTAATTGGCGTTATGGTTACCTGCTCCCAATAAAATTTCCCGTTTTTTGCTTTATTTTTCATTTGGCCTTTCCAAATGTTGCCCGAAGTAATTGTTTGCCATAAATTGGTGTAAAATTCTTTAGGCTGCGCTCCCGATTTTAAAACCCTGGGATTTTTTCCAAAAACTTCAGCAGCGGTATAACCTGTTATTTCGGTAAATTTAGGATTTGTGTATTCTATATTTCCGAAAATATCTGTAATTACAACAGTATTGGCGCTTTGTTCAATGGCTATTGAGAGTTTTTTATTTTCAAATTGGGCTTTTTTTCTTAAAGTCAAATCTCTAAAAGTTACAAGTCTATTAACTTTGGCATTTCCCAAATCAATATTTCTTGCTTCTAATTCAACTGGAAAAAAAGTGCCGTCCTTTCTAATTCCATCAATTTCATAAGAAATTGTGTGCTTTTTACTTCTTCTGGCATTAATTAATTCATGATATTTTTCATTAAAAAGTAGCTGAATCATGTTTTTTCCAATAATTTCTTTACGTGAATAACCAAACATCATTAAAAAAATATCATTGCATTCTAGCGCTATGCCATCATTTTCAGTTATTAAAATTCCTTCAAAAATTAGATTAGATAATTTTTTATATTTTTCTTCTTTTTCTTCAGCAACCTCTTTTGCAATTATTAACTCCGCGATTTTTAAATTTAATTGCTCCTCAAAAAGCTTTTTTTCTAGGACTTCCTCTATTTTTATTGCAATGATGTCAAGTACAATTGCTATATTATTTTCATAGGCCAAAGATTTTGGCTTGGTGTCCATAAAAGCAATTAATCCAATAGGTTCCTTTGCTGAGCTCCATAAAGGTTTCCCAATATAGCTCTCAATGTTTTTTTGCCTAAGAAAATCATCCTTGGGAAAAATTTTCATAACATTGGCGGGATAGCAACAAAACTTTTTATTGATAATGGAATCACAGGGCGTATTTACAAGTTTGTAAACAATATTCGGCAAAAAACCGCCATTGCCGTAAAACGCAACAGTTTCAATGGTGCTGGGCGTACTTGGTGTGAATTTGTCAATCAACACGTAATTAATGTCAAATAAATCAGCCAAAAAAGCAGCGGTTAATTTTAGGAATTTAATTTGTTCCTTTCCGTAACCATTTTTGGAAATAAAAGACAGCGTTTTTTGAATATATTCTAGTTGCACACTCATATTTTGAGATATGGGATATAATTAATTTTGTAAAAAATGCAACTTTTTCTTTTTGTTAAATATAGATAAAATTTCAATTGATTTTTTTAATTTGAAAAATAAAATTTGAAAAGTTATTTTAAATGCAAAAACGCTATAATTTTATAAGTTCTCCAGCAAATTCATTCACTTTTTCCCAGTTGGTATATTCAATTTCCGCATCGGTATTTGTGGGTCCTTTGGTCATCCACATAATTAATTGAATCATTTTTCGATCAAAAAAAGAATATTTTTTATAGTCAAGTTTTCCTGCAAAAACTTTAACAATGGTTGGTTTCCAATTGATGGTTTGAAAAAATTTTACGACATACGGATTTGTTTCCGGATCGCTTTTTTCTGGTTTTCTGGCAACCAAATTTACGGAGAAGAAGGCCGTTTTTATGGAATCGAGTTGTGTTATGTTTGCTTTAATAAATTCAATTATTTTGGCATTATGAACGCCGTATCTAATGCTTGCGCCAATAATAAGCTTATCATATTTGGTGATATCTTCCCTAAATTCGTCAATTGAAAATAAATCAACTTCTTGATTATTTTGCTGAAGCACTTCTTTAAGCTTGTTACAAATTTTCAATGTTTGTCCGTCAACTGTTGAGTATATTATTCCAATTTTAGAATTCATGGCTGTTGTTTAAAATTACTATATTCTATGATGTTTTCAATCTAATTTTAAAGATCGTAAATTTACGAAAGGCACATTTGTGTTTTTATGATAAATATCAATCAAAAATAGATTAAAAACATCAAATTAAATTACATAAAAAAAACCAGTCAATGTTGACTGGTTTTCATTTTTGAAGACAACGAATAAATATTAAATTACTTTTACATTTACTGCGCTTAAACCTTTTTTACCTTCTTCAAGTTCAAATTGAACTTCATCACCATCGCTAATTTTGTCAATTAATCCGGTAATGTGTACGAAGTAGTCTTTTTTTGAAGTTTCTTCTGTGATAAATCCAAATCCTTTAGCTTGGTTGAAGAATTTTACTGTTCCTTTTTTCATTGTTAAATAATTTATTAAACCACTAAAGTACTCATAATTGCGCTTGTTTTTGAATTTTTTTGAGAAATTTTAAAAAAAAACAAATTAGTTGTAAAATCTGTGGCTAATCCAATACATCTGTTAATTTTTTAAAAATTTGTTTTGGATTTTTATTTTCGTATAAAATCGCATAAACTGCATCAATAATAGGCGTTTTTGCCTTATTTTTTTCATTGATTAAGAAAGCGCTTTTTGTGGCATAATAGCCTTCGGCAACCATACTCATTTCCATCATCGCGCTTTTAACCGTGTATCCTTTTCCAATCATATTTCCAAACATTCTGTTTCGGCTAAAAACAGAATAGCCAGTAACCAACAAATCACCCAAATAAACTGAGTTGTTGATATTGCGTTTCATTTTATGCACTTTTCGTATAAAACGCTTCATTTCTCGAATGGAATTTGACATTAAAACTGCCTGAAAATTATCGCCGTAACCCAATCCGTGGGCCATACCGGCCGCAATGGCAAAAATATTTTTTAGCATCGCCGCATATTCAGTGCCAATAATATCGTCGGATGTTTTTGTTTTTATGTAATGGCTCGACAAATATTTGCTTAAAAGATTGGCTTTTTCTTCATCCTCACATGCAATGGTTAAGTAGGACAAACGCTCCATCGCAACTTCTTCAGCGTGGCAAGGACCTGCAATAACTCCAATATTTTTAAACGGAATATTATAATTTTCGTTAAAATGCTCACCAACAATCAATCCGGTTTCAGGAACAATTCCTTTGATGGCCGAAAACACAATTTTTGAAGAAAGACTTTGTGTTATTTTATCCAATTCTTCTTTCAAAAATGCAGAAGGAATGGCAAAAATTAATATATCGCCATATTGCACCATTTCATTAATATCGTTGGATAAATATAATTTATTCACATCAAGCGCCGCAGAACTAAGATAATTTGGGTTATGTTCATTTTCTTTAATATAATCTATGGCTGTTTGATTTCGCATATACCAACCAACCTGATCCATATTTTCACTTAACATTTTCACAATAGCTGTTGCCCAACTTCCACCGCCAAAAACAGCAATATTAG
>CAMDPE010000161.1 GCA_945903795.1 Lutibacter flavus
GAACTTAAAGAAAAGGTGGAAGAATTATAATAAAAAATTTAACTATGATAAAGCAGATGTATAGTATATTTAGGATTAAAAATTATATTTGTATAACTATAATAGGATTTATTTAATAACCTGTATAGTTATTTCAGGACGGGTCAGCAGATAGTCAAAAGGGATGCTAAAGGGAGGATACTCCGTACATAGTGGGTATGTAATGGGAATGTAATGGGAGGTAGGATTGCCATAACAATTCATAAAAAGCAGTCCATGTACTGCTATTAACAAGGTATTCAAACTGCCGAAAACAATAAAAGAAGTATAAATATAAAATTTTTTGAAAAACTTATTAACAATTATAAGCCATATTTTTGACTGTCAATTGATACTTATTGATAGGTACAGGATAAAATAGAGGTGTCAAAAACTATCAAAAAGGTATAAATGACTGTAAATGAAATGAGTAAACTTAAATAATTAAAATTCGATGTTAATAAGTAAACTTTTTTTTCAATTGAAACCTAAATATATTTGTTGAGCCAATATATAACCTAAAAAATTGTGCTTAAATATGAATAGATTAGTTATTTATCCTCGTGACATTAAAAGAATTACCGGTAGGAGCGAAAGCACTGCCCGAAATGAAATTAATTATTTAAAAGTGGTGTTAGAAAAGGAAAAGCACCAAAAAATTACTATTGAGGAGTATTGTGATTATTATGACCTGAAATTCGAAGACGTTAAACAAAAGCTGTCTTTGCCTGACTTTTTTAAAGCTTCTTAGGCAGCAGACAGGTCTTTTATTTAAATTAAAGGCCATGTAAGCCATAAAAATAGTTCTCCCCAAAAAGGAGAACTATTTTTTTATCAACATAGTGCTTCTCTAAAGCCAATTAGAACCGACGTCATTGCAGGACAGAGCGTTAAAAAAATGTTCAGTGAACATTTTTAGTGCGACATAGCGAGAGCTATGGGCGAGGTGGCGCGATGGAAGCCCCCTAACCCCCGAAGGGGGAATTGATATTGGAAAGATTTAAATTCAAATTTTTTAGCACAACCAATGCAGAAACACCTCTAGAACCGCGTCATTGCGAGATGGATTACTGAGGCAACGCCGAAGAAATCCGACGCGGCAACCTGTTGTGAACTAACGCAATCTCATAAGAAAGTAGTTGTGAACTAACGAAATGTACTGTGGAACCCTGTCCCGAACTAACGCAATCTCATAAGAAAGTTTTTGTGAACTAACCTAATCACCTAAACAACCCGTTGAGAACCACCAAAATCAAATTCCCCTCTAGAGAGGGGTCAGGGGTGTGTAAAAAATCCTTAATTTTATCACTTACAAGAAAAATCACCCTATGAACAATAAAATATGGCTCTCATCTCCCCATATGTCGGGCAAAGAGATGAAATACGTAAAGGAAGCTTTTGATACCAACTGGGTAGCGCCTTTAGGCCCCAATGTAAACGAGTTTGAAAACAACCTGCAAACATATTTAGGGGAAAACAACTATGTTGCGGCCCTAAACTCAGGAACTGCAGCCATTCATTTGGGATTGCTGCTAGCAGGAGTAACGCAGGGCGATGAGGTATTGTGCCAAAGTTTTACTTTTTCGGCATCGGCAAATCCGATTGTTTACTTGGGTGCAACACCTGTTTTTATCGACAGTGAACCAGAAACCTGGAATATGTGTCCAAAATTTTTGGAAGCTGCCATAATCGATAGGTTGGAAAAAGGCAAAAAGCCAAAGGCGATAGTGGTGGTCGATTCTTATGGGATGCCTGCCAAATGGGAGCAGTTGTTGGCCATCGCAAAAAAATACAACCTTTTTTTAATGGAAGATGCGGCAAGTGCACTGGGAAGCACCTACAAAAATCAAAAATGCGGCACTATGGGTGCTATTGGCGTGTTGTCATTTAATGGCAACAAAATTATCACCACTTCGGGTGGTGGGGCCTTGGTGGCAAAAACAAAGGAAATAAAGGACAAAGCCATTTTCTTCGCCACCCAATCCCGAGACAATGCACCACACTACCAGCACAGTGAAATTGGTTACAATTACAGAATGAGCAATATTGTGGCAGGCATTGGGCGCGGACAAATGGAAGTGCTGGATGATCATATCGCACTGCGAAGGGCTATGCACGATTTTTATAAGTCTTATTTCAAAGACATCAAAGGCGTCACCGTATTTACCGAACCCAATACCGATTATTTTTCAAACCACTGGCTCACTGCCGTACTGGTAAACCCAAAACAAACTGGCGGAAAAACACGCGAAGACCTCCGTTTGGCCCTGGATGCGGCAAATATTGAAAGCCGTCCGTTATGGAAACCTATGCACCTGCAGCCCGTTTTCGCTAATGACCCCTACTATGGCGGCACCCTAAGCGAATCCCTTTTCCAAAACGGCCTTTGCCTGCCTTCCGGCTCCAACCTTGATAACAGCCACCGCACCAGAATCAAACTGGCCTTGGATAATTTTTTTTAGCCCTAACCCCCGAAGGGGGACAGAGCGTTAAGAAAACAGCCAGTGGCTGTTTTTAGCGATAGGGCCAGCTGGCGCGCGGGAGGATGAAAGCTCATTAAAACCGACGTCATTGCGAGAAGGATTACTGAGGCATAGCCGAAGAAAGCCAAAGCCTGTGCCGAATTTATTTCGGTACGGCAACCTGTTCCGAACTAACGCAATCATCTAAGCAACCTGTTGTGAACTAACGAAATCATCTAAGCAACCTGTCCCGAACTAACGCAATCATCTAAGCAACCTTTTACAAACTCCCAAAATAATGAGGCCGCACAGCCCCAAGACAACAAATTCCTCCCAAATATGGCAAAGCCCAAAGGTTTATAATAACAGCAAAATAAATGGTGGTAATTCAATAATTATCAGCACAAAATAAGAGAGAATTATTAAAAAATAACTTATATTTGGGAATCATAAACTTCAGTAAAAAAACCCCACTGTTTACTGGTAGATGATTCAAAAATTGCACCTTCACAGCAGTGTGACGGAAAAAAGGAACTATAAAAATTCAACAGGTTATTGCAAGACTTCTTAATTATGAGAATTTGACTTGTGTAGCGTGCTAAGGTAGGGTATTATGTTAAAGAGAATTCGGAAACAGTTTTTTATCAGGAGTGCTCCAAGCTGGTTGGTATTGGCCATAGATTTATACTGGGTAATAAATAATTTTATTTTCGCTCACTTGATTGGATTCGATTTTCAGCTTACATTGGACGGTTCGTTGCTTAAAATTCAGCTTCCTGTGTTAATAGCCGTTACTATATTTTGGATATTGATGGTAGGTTCGCACAAAGGAATCATTAGGCATACCGGAATTGCCGATTCCATTAAAGTGGCAATGTCAAGTTTTTTAATTATGCTTTCCTTATTGGGGATTTCGCTGTTGTCAAATTATTATTTAAATGGAAGTTTAAATTTTACGCTGTCATTAATTGTCATCCACTTTATGCTAAATTTACTCGTTTTAACGGGGCTTCGATTTCTTTTTAAGATTTTTTATGATATTTTGTTTTCCAGTTATAAAGCCGGACCCCGGGTATTGATTTATGGTGCAGGGGAGGCGGGATTGCTGACCTCATCCATTTTTAAAAATGACAAAGCGAACAAGTCACAGATTGTTGGTTTTATGGATGATGATGCCCGAAAACACGGAAAAAAAATAAATGGCGTCACCATCTACAATCCGGCCAGCATTACGCAGGAATTTATAGCCCGAAAAAGAATTACAAGGGTGATTATTGCGATGCAGCAAGTAAAGCAACCCAGGCTTATTGAAATAGTGGCCCAATTGGCAACCCTTTCGGTAAAGGTTAAAATTGTGCCGCCCACAAAATCGTGGATAAATGGCATAAAGCTTTTGCCTGCTCAGATAAAAACCATCAATATTGAAGATTTATTGGGAAGATCGGTGATTGAAATGGACAATGCCGGATTGCGAAAAGAATTTGGCGACAAAGTGTTGTTGATTACCGGAGCCGCCGGTTCTATTGGCAGTGAAATAGCCAGGCAAATCTCCAAATTTAACTATAAACAGTTGATACTGGTAGATCAGGCCGAATCGGATTTATACAACCTGCAACAATATTTCAACTTTAAAAAACACAAAAATATCAGCTGCATTGTGGCCGATGTAAGAAACGAAAAGCGGATGGATTCCATTTTCGAAAAATTCAAGCCCGAAATAGTGTTTCACGCGGCGGCATACAAACACGTGCCTTTTATGGAAGAAAATCCCTATGAAGCTGTACTGGTGAATGTGTTTGGCACCAAAACCATAGCCGATTTGGTGGTAAAACACCAGACCAAAAAGTTTGTGATGGTATCTACGGATAAAGCGGTAAACCCAACAAATGTGATGGGGGCCACCAAACGCATTGCCGAAATGTACATCACAAGTTTGCAAAATAAGGGCGCTTCCAAATTTATCACCACCCGATTTGGCAACGTATTGGGATCAAGCGGTTCGGTAATCCCTTTGTTTAAAACACAAATTAAAAATGGCGGTCCCATTACCTTAACCCATAAAGACATAACGCGTTATTTTATGACCATTCCCGAGGCTTGCCGATTGGTGCTGGAAGCCGGTATTATGGGAAAGGGAGGCGAGATTTTTGTGTTCGATATGGGCATACCCATCAAAATTTACGACCTTGCCCTCAATATGATCCAGTTGTCGAACCTGAAATATCCGGAGGACATCAATATAGAAATTACGGGGCTTAGGCCTGGCGAAAAAATATACGAAGAACTGTTGGGCGATGGCGAAAATACCATCCAAACCCACCATAGTAAAATAATGATTGCCAAAGTGAAGGCGCTGGATGTAAATAGTATTCAGCAAAAAATAAATGAATTGTGTGTTTCCAACAGGGAATTGAATTTTGAACAAACTGTCTCAAAAATGAAAGAAATTGTGCCTGAGTTCATTTCAAACAATTCAATATATGAGAAATTTGACCATAGTGATGTGGACATAAATTAAAATAAAAAGAATGACAAACAGGTTAAAATTTTTGGTCGCAACACTGCTTATAGTAAGTTTGGGATCTTGTGTTTCTAAAAAAGAAATGCTTTATTTACAGGACGCGGAAGGTATAAATGCTTTGGAAGCCATTGTAAAAATTGAACCTAAAATTCAGCAAAGCGATATCTTGTCCATCAATGTAGCTGCAATTGATGCGGAAGCCGCCATACCATTTAATTTATTTGAAGCAGGTAACACCACTTCAGCGCCTAAACCAATCACCTATTTGGTAAATTCCGACGGAGAAATTAATTTCCCGGTTTTAGGAAAAATAAAAGTGGAAGGGTATACCACCAAAGAAATCACCAACAATTTAACAACTTCTCTAACAAGCTATATTCAAAAGCCCATTGTCAATATCAGACTCACAAATTTTAAGGTGACTGTTCTGGGAGAAGTAAAATCACCGGGAATCTATCCGGTGCCAAATGAGCGTATTTCCATACTGGAAGCCATCGGGATGGCAGGCGATTTAACCATTCAGGGAAAACGCAAAACAGTAGTATTGATAAGAGAACAAAACGGAAAAAGAACTTTTATAGACATAGATTTAACCAGCAAGGAAATGTTGAATTCCCCTTATTTCTATTTGGCCCAAAATGACGTCTTAATTGTGGAGCCTAACAAGTCCAAGATTAATTCATCTGTGGTTGGTGCAAATACCGGCATTATTTTATCTTCAATATCATTCTTAATCTCAATAGTTGCCATAATTATTAGATAATAAAATATTCTTTATGCAAGAAAACAACGAATTCAATCACATAAACGACCTCAATGAATCCATAAACCTGCGCGAGCAATTGGAAAACTATCTTTTTCATTGGAAATGGTTTGTGTTAGGGGTGGCAGTGGCATTATTGGGGGCATATTTTTATTTGAGATACACCCCAAACCAATATACGGTTTCAACAATTATTTTGGTGGATGATAAAAATTCGGGCGGACTCACCTCTGAGCTTTCCGCTTTTGCGGATTTGGGATTGCTGGGAGGTTCTAAAGCCTCGCTGGACAATGAGATGGAATTGTTAAAATCCAAATCGCTGGCCGAAAGGGTGGCGAAAGCCTTAGGGACAAATGTTGCGTTTTACAAACAGGGCAAAGTAATAAAAACGGAATTGTTTAAGGGTGATGCACCCGTAAAAATCAATTTCTTTTCACCCGATTCTATTTTTCATAAATTAGATACAGCCTTTACACTGAACATCACTTCTGAAAGTACTTTTACCCTAAAAGAGGCCGATGGAAAAACCTCCAAAGACCATAATTTTGGAGCACTTATCAAAACAAGTTATGGCGAAATGGCTGTAACGCCTTTAAAGAAAGGAAAATTTAAGGGTGATGAAGAGGTGATTGTTCAAATTGTTCCTTTTGAAAGTGTGGTGAACAGGTATCGAAATGCGCTTCAAATTCAACCAGTCAGTAAAAATGCAAGTGTATTAAGATTAAGCTTAACCGATCAGGTGAAAGATAAAGCAATCGAAATACTCAACAACTTGGTGTCCCAATACAATAATGATGCAGTGGAGGACAAGAATTTAATGGCAAAAAGCACCGATGAATTTATAAACCAGCGTATTTTAATTGTCAATGAAGAACTGTCCAGTGTAGAAATGGGGGCGGAGCAATTTAAAACAACCAACCAATTAACTGATTTGGCTACCGAAGCCGGCTTGGCCGTTGCTTCAAAATCTGAAACCGAAAAAAGGGCATTGGAGCTAAATACCCAGTTAAAATTAACAGAATACGTGAGCGACTATGTGAATGCCAATTCCGGGAAATTGATCCCTGCCAATATGGGCATTGGCGATGCTTCCGTTGATGGCAATACCGAGAAATATAACCAATTGGTGCTCGAGCACAACCGCATTCTGAAAGGGTCCACAGAAATTAATCCGGTCATCATCAATTTAAACGCACAAATAAAAAGCCTGGAGCAAAGCATCAAACAAAGCCTTGCAGCCACAAAGGCCTCTTTAAAAATTTCATTAAATGCCATAAAAGGCCAGGAATCACGCTTTGCTTCAACAATTTCTGAAGTGCCTATGCAGGAAAGGATATTTCGTGACATACAACGGCAGCAGCAAATTATGGAAACAATTTACCTGTATCTGCTGCAAAAAAGAGAGGAGAATGCCATCACGATGGCGGTAACCCAGCCAAGCGCAAAAATTATTGATTTGGCCTACGGAAGCAATGTGCCTGTGGCGCCAAAGAGCAATATCATATACCTGGCGGCACTGTTATTGGGCTTGCTCATTCCTTTTGGGGTGATTTATATCAAGAACTTGCTGGACAATAAAGTGCACGCTCGCAAAGATTTGGAAGCTGCAGTTAAAGCACCCGTTTTAGGTGAAATCCCAAATACAAAATCTGGGAATAAAATTGTGGTTTCTG
>CAMDPE010000162.1 GCA_945903795.1 Lutibacter flavus
CAAATTAAAGATTTCAACAAACAGAAAAATTTTAGGATTTAGATTATAATGACAATTCTAACAAACAGAGAAAGTTCCGACTTTTTAAAAATTGAACGTGATTTTTGAAACGGAAAAACTAAAAAAGTAAAATTGCAACAAACCGACAAATATTCCAGATTTTTAAATCATTAAACTGATTGAAAAATGGATAGAATAAATTTAGAACTTAAAAACAAAAATTGAACTGAAAACTACAAATTACAACACCTCATAAAATTTATGCTTAAATTTGAACTAGTACAAACCGACAAACATTCAACAAACGATTTGCTACGTCCGAAAAATCTCCGATTTTTAGGCGCACAAATCTTATAAAATACCGTTGGCAACAATATGAAAACAAACATTGATAACAGAAAAAACATAATAATTTCTCTTAAAACATATTACGGAGAAAGAAAAAAAGGAATTGACAAACAAATTCAATTTCTAAAAATGTCGAACTTTATGAATATTTCAATAAGCATAATTTGTTTCGGAATTTTAATGACAAGTATTATATCTGAACAATTAGAATTTGATTTTTATAAATGGCAGAAAACAGGATTATTTGCCCTTTTGAGTATAATAGCATTCTTAAATCTACCGAATGCAATTTTTGAACTCAAATTATTGAAACACTTCAAAAAAATAAATAATTATAATGATTTCAATGGAATTGAAAAACTGAATTATGATTTGAAATTTCAGATTGACAAATTAAACAATAGAATAAGATCGAACATAATTCCAATTATTTTAGGAATTTTAATATTATTTATGAGTGCTTGGCAGACAATGAGTGAGAATAATCCATACTGGGAATTTATGAAAATACCGATTATCTTATTTTTTGGAATTATAATTATCAGACTTGTAATTGTAAATAAAAAACTGTCAGAGAACATCAAGAAAGTGGAAAATACTGTTGCCAACACCGTATAAAATTTATGCTCAAATTGGAACTAGTACAAACCGATAAACATTCAACAAAAATATTACTACGGCGGAAAAATCTCCGATTTTTACGTCGCACAAATCTTAATACAAACACGTTGCCCACAATTATGAAAAAGAGTGTAATGAAAATTAATCTGACATTAAGTATTTTGTTTTTTCTGAGTTTTATCACAACTTATTCTCAAAATGAAAAAGAAGTTTTTGAGTATTTAGAATGGTGTCCAAATATTCAATTTATTCATATTAATGACAATTGCGGAGAATGGGGAGGAGACAAAGAAATCATTAATATATACAAAGTAGAATGCAGAGGAAAAATTTTGGCGGATTATGAAAAAATTACAAGAAATTGCTCTGAGGATGAAGATAAACAGAGAGAAAACAAAATAGAAAAAGTATATATTGAACTAACGATTGATGAAAAAAAATTAGTAAATGAGTGCATTGAGGAACTTATCAGAGCAAAATTGACAAATAGAACTTTTATTACACATAGTGGAATCCATAATTCAATCATTTTTAAGGACTCAACATTTATAATAAAAGATTATCCTTCAATAAATTGGAAAACATTTGAAAATTTGAAAGAAAGATTATTGAATAAATAACTGTGGGCAACAACGTATATAATTTATGCTCAAATCGGATTTAGAACAAACTGACAAACACTCAATAAAAATATTACTACGGCGGAAAAATATTTGGTTTTTACGTCGCACAAATCATTATACGAACACGTTGGCAACAAGCTGAAAAATGAAATACACATTAAACATACTTATATTCTTGACAATTTCGCAATTAGCGACAAGTCAGAATACAATTTTATGGAAAGTAACTGATACAATAAATAATAAAATTTCAACTATTGTTGGCACATTTCACCAATTTGGAAATTCATTTGCAGACTCTATTCCTGAAATAAAAGAAAATTTAGCTAAATCCGAAATAGCAATTTTTGAAGGGATTTTTAAAATTGAGGAAACTCAAGAAATGATTAATCAAAGAGAAAAATCATATGAAATAGAAAATAATTTAACGAAAAAAGATTTCAAAAAACTATTAGAAATAAGCAAAAACTGGAAAGTTAATATTTATAAATTAAAACCGATTGAAGTTCGGTGGAAACTACAACAAGAATTTCAAAGTATTAAATGCAATACAACTAAACCAACTGACAAGTGGAATCATTTTGACACCTATTTACAATATTTAGCTAATCAACAGAAAATTAAAATTATTGGTTTAGAAACCGATAGCATTCAGTTAAACTTTATAGAAAAGGAATATAAATATCCTAATTGGAAAGATGAAAAGAAAAATATTAGCGCTTGGATAGACCAAATGACAACAGATAAACCTAATATGAATAATTGTAATCTTGCCAGAAAGTATAGAGAGTTTAATTTGAATTATGAATTTGACAAAGAATGTAGTATTGATGTTTTAGTTATTGAGAGAAATAGGAATTGGTTAAAAATATTACCCGATTTAATGCGAGAAAACAATTGCTTTATAGCCGTTGGTTATTATCATTTAAGAAATAAATGCGGATTACTTGAACAACTAAGAAAAGAAGGATTTAAAGTAGAACCAATTAAAATAAAGCCAGTTGCCAACACCTTATAAAATTTATGCTCAAATCGGAACTAGTACAAACTGACAAACATTCAACCAACGATTTACCAATAATGGTAATTGTTTTTAAGTTTTTTAATTAGAATTTTATGCGTTGGTTTTAAGGTGTATTCAGCCCCACCTAAATTCATTCCTTCTGAAGGAAAATTGAAATGCGGTACACGTTTAATATAGCTTAATGTGGCACCTGTAACTGCAAAACCTTGAAATCATTAAAAAAATTATTTTCCAAAATTTTATAACCAACTTGATTATTTTGCATATCCAAGCGTAAGAAGTCCACTCCCCACCAAGACCCCACGCTGTAAATCTTTCATTGATGCTCCCCCCCATAAAGTTTCATTTTAATTAATGTTTAAGATATAATAAGAAACCTATCGTTAAACCAAACGCCACACCACCAAAGCTATGTTAACATAACCTGATGTTATGAAACAGCCTCTTCACCAGCCACACCACCAAAGCTGTTATCATAACCAAATTATGTTAAATAGCCACACCAGCCCACGCTCCCAGCAGCCCTAATAGGAACATTTTTACATTGTTTTTTGAAGATGCTACATTTTCAGAACAACATTCAACTAAGTAGTAATATTGTTTTTCTAAAGGAACATCAGGGGCATCCTCAAAAATCAAAATAGCCAGCAAAAGTATCATTTTTTATTTTCCAGAACATTGATAAAATTGATTTTAAGCTGACTTGGTGGCAATTTTGTACAAATAGCCATTTGGTTTAATTTAAAGCATCAGAAACCTTTATAATAGCTGTAGTAACACACCAAGCCAACATTAAAACCAATCTGTAAATCTAGTAAGGAAAATAAAAAATCGATACCCTTGCATTCGCTGCTGCCAGCGCACTACGAGAGTTTAGTTGGGGAAATCTCCCATTTCCCCAAGCCCCATAGGGTGCAGTTTTATTTTAAAAACGCCACGACATTCATTTTTAATTAGTGGCTTATTAATTAGCATTATTAAAAAAAACAGCAACAATTAAAGATTTATTTGAATGTTGGTTTCTAAATTTGAAGTGTAGCCCCTAGCCTAGAATTTTTTACTTTTATTAATGAATAATTTTACTTATTTTTGTTTATGTTTTCCAAGTATTTAGCCTTGTTTCAGCCTTTTTGTTGGCCATTTGTTGCCCAATCTTCTACAAGCCCAATAGAATATAGCTTTATTACTTTCTGCATTGGAAAGTAAACTACCTATCCTTACATACTAATTCTCTATTCAAATATTTATATACATTTATTTAGTACTTTTATACCTCTATTTAAAGCTGTTTGTTGTCTATACGTTGGCAAAAGTTAAATTTTATTGCCTATTATTAGCTAAAAATACTCCACAAGAATCAAAACACCAGAGTCCCTGCAAATTCCTTTAAGCTAATCTCAGATAGTTTTGCTTGAAATTTGGCATTGCTGTAACGCACAATCGCGTTGATATAATTAAGTTGCGCTGTTCGGAATTCAATGGTTGGTATCGTTCCAATCCTGAACTTTTCCATAGTGATATTGAGGTTCTCTTTTGCAATGGCTTCATTACTTCTTTCAAGCTCAATCAAACTGATATTGGTCAAATAAGTCTGGTAAGTTGTCCCAAGTTGTGATTGTAAATTATGCTTTTGCTGTTCAATTTCCAAATCGGTATTTTCAATTTGAATTTTAGCTATTTTTTCATTTTGATTTTGTGTAAACCCATCAAAAATATTCAGTCTGGCACTAAATCCATAGTTCCAACCACGTGAGTTGGTACTTGTTGTATATCCCAGGCTGGATTCCGATTCACTAAAAACGTATCCTGTAGTTGCAATTATGGTAGGATAACGTCCTGCTTTGATTTGTTTTAGTTGCAGGCCGGCAATATTTTTATTGATAATTTGTGCCTGCAATAAAGGATTCTGCTGTTGGGCCAAAGCTTCAAGTTCAGGTAAAAATAGTTGTTCGCCCAATGATATTTCTTCAATCACCTTAAAATCCATTTTTGTATCGCGAGCAAGAAGCTCATTAAGCTGAATTTTGGTACTGGAAAACAATTCCTTTTGTCGCAATATGGTTGTCAAATCAGTGTTTAAATCAACTTTTGCATTCAGCACTTCAAGTTTTGATGATTTGCCGATCGTAAATCGGTTATTGGCTAGGATTAACCTTTGTTCTGAAATAACAAGGGTACTGTCCAATGCCACAAGTTGTTGCTGCTGCTGCACCAAATCATAATAGGCAATCATTACATCGCTCACTCTGGTTAAAACAGCCTGTTTTAATTGAGCCTCACCCAGTTTTTCCAATTCTTTCAGTTGATCATAACGCGCAAACATGCGAAAACCATCAAATAATGTCCAATCCATAGCCACCCCATAATTCAAGCTATTATTCTTGGCATTGTCAAGTTCAATTAAATTTCCGTCGGCACGGGTTTGTGAACTGTTTTGAATACTGTTATTGTTATTTAACGTAGCGCCAACAGTAGGAAGCATTCCTGCATTTCCAATATTCACTCCGGTTTTGCCGATTTCCAGCTTATTGGATTCAATTCGAATCTGGTAATTATTTTCAAGGGCAATTTTCACTGCCGATTCAACCGTAAGTAATTCTTGAGCTTGAATTACAGAAGAGAAGAAAAATAAAACTAAGAATTTAACTATATTATTCATTTATTTGGGTTTCCATTTTTAACAAAGTTTCCGGTTCATCAAATTCCGGACGGTGTTTCTTGTCCCTAGACCACATCAGGTACATTGCAGGAATTATAAATAAAGTTAACATCAGCGAGAACATCGTACCGCCAATAATTACAACGCCCATCCCTATTCTGCTGGTAGAAGCTGCTCCAAGCGCAATGGCAATTGGCATGGCACCCAGGGCAATAGTAAGGCTCGTCATCAAAATCGGTCTTAATCTGGTTTCTGATGCTTTAAGGATTGCTTCTGCTTTTGGTACTCCTTGTTCCCTGAGCTGATTTGCAAATTCCACAATCAAAATTCCGTTTTTGGTTACCAGCCCTATCAGCATCACCGTACCAATCTGGCTAAAAATATTCCAGGTTTGCCCAAACAGCCAAAGGGAAAACAAAGCCCCTGCAACTGCCATTGGAACCGTAAGAATAATGATGAACGGATCTATAAAACTTTCAAACTGCGCCGCAAGGATCAGGAAAATAAGCAATAATGCCAAGCCAAATGCAAACATCGTATTGGAACTGCTTTCCACAAAATCCCGCGATTCCCCGCCAAGATCGGTGGTGAAATTCTCACCCAACACTTTTTCTTTGATGCGTTCCATCGCGTCAATCCCATCGCTGATGCTCATTCCTGGCGCCAAACTGGCCGATACCGTGGCACTCATATATCGGTTATTGTGGTATAACTGTGGCGGACTGCTTTGTTCTTCCGTAGTCACCAAATTGTCGAGCTGTATAAGTAATCCTTCATTATTCCTGACAAACATAGATGTCAAATCCATTGGGGCAGCACGATCTTTCTTGTCAAATTGTCCCATCACCTGGTATTGCTTTCCGTTCATCAAAAAATAGCCAAAACGTTGTCCGCTTAAAGAAAGCTGTAAAGTTTGCGCCACATCAAGTACAGAAACGCCCAAACTTTCGGCCTTTTCACGGTTGATGGTGACATAAATTTCGGGTTTGTTGAATTTCAGGTTTAAATCGGTATTGGAAAAAGTAGGATCATTTTCCGCTTCTTTCATAAATTCCGGAATCTTTTTCTCCAGTTGTTGAAAATTCGGTGCCTGAATAATGTATTGAATTGGCATTCCTCCGCGTCGGCCCACAGAAATAGTTGGAGATTCAGACACATTGGTACGTGCATTTGGATACTTTTTTGTCCACTTCGTTAAATCGGCAGCGATTTCCTTTTGCGACCGTTCCCTTTCACTTGGATCCACAAGGGCAATACGCACATAACCGCTGTTCACGGAAGACGAACCAAAACCTGGTGAGGTAATCACAAGACTCACTTTCTTTTCGGGAATGGAATCGTTTATCAATTCGGTAAGTTCATTCATAAAGTCATCCATATAATCGTAGGATGCACCTTCTGGGCCGGAAACACTTAATCCAATATAACTCCTGTCATCATAAGGCGCTGTTTCCTTTTTCAGCAAGTTAAAAAACACGCCTATGATAATCAAACAAGCTGCAAGAATTGGAAAACTCCACCATTTCTTATCTAAAAATGCCCGAAGTGATTTGGCATATGACGTATTCATTTTTACAAAATACTTCTCCGTAAAATTATAGAATTTTGATCTTTCCTGTTTTCCGGGACGCATCAAATAGGCATTCAGCATCGGTGTTAAAGTCAATGCCACAAAAGCAGAAATCAGCACTGCTGCAGCAAGCACCACCCCAAATTCACGAAACAGCCTGCCTACAAATCCTTCAAGGAAAATTACTGGCAGAAATACCGCCGCAAGGGTTACCGAAATGGAAATTACCGCAAAAAAGATCTCGTTAGAGCCTTTTATGGAAGCTTCAATCGGATTCATTCCCTGTTCCACTTTTTTGAAAATATTTTCGGTCACCACAATTCCGTCATCCACCACCAGCCCAGTTGCCAGTACAATAGCTAACAGCGTAAGCACATTGATAGAGAAACCGAACAGCCACATCACAAAAAAGGTGGCAATAAGGGAAACCGGAATATCAATCAGAGGCCTCAATGCAATGGACCAGTTTCTGAAAAACAGGTAAATCACCAAAATCACCAAAA
>CAMDPE010000163.1 GCA_945903795.1 Lutibacter flavus
AAGTAATCATTTTTAAAATATAAATAAGTTCAGCTTGGCATAAACAAGTTATATGCTATATTTTTGCAGTACAGGAAAATCATTAAACAGAAATATGAAAAAATATCTTATCATTTCAGTGTTATTTATAATTATTGGATGTAAATCTCAAAAGGAACAAACCGAACCAATTTATAAATCTGAAGCATATACTTTGTTTCGTGACAAAATTAAACAGGAAACGCATGAGGCATTTGTAATTTCTTCTAACGAAATCAAATCAAATTACAAAAAATCTGAAAAATCCTGGAAGAAAAGTTTAGATATTTCAAACAAACCTAAATATACTTCAGACCAACCCATTGTTGATGCTTTATTTAATTTATCAACCGAAGAGGCCATTAAAAATATTGAAGCGGACAGCACTTTACGCACAGGTGCAAAATGGGGCGGCGTTTGGACCAGAGATATTTCGTACAGTATTTTATTGGCTTTTGCTTATCAGGAGCCGGAAATAGCAAAGATTAGTTTGATGAAAAAAGTAAATCGTGACAGAATTATTCAAGATACCGGCTCGGGTGGCGCCTGGCCAATTTCATCTGATCGCGTAATTTGGGCTGCTGGCGCCTGGGAAATTTATAAGGTCACCGGCGATGAAAATTGGTTGAAAAAAGTTTTTCCAATTATTAAAAACTCTTTGGAAGATGATTACAAAACAATTTACAATGCCGAAACTGGCTTATTTAAAGGAGAATCTTCCTTTTTAGATTGGCGTGAACAAACCTATCCCAAATGGATGTCGAATATGGACATTTTTGTATCTGAAAATCTCGGAACCAATGTTGCGCACTACCAGGCATATAAAATTATAGCTGAAATGGCTCAAATATTAAATGAACCTTTTGAAGTTTATGAAAAAAGAGCGGCCGATTTAAAAACTGCCATTAATGCAAATCTTTGGATGAAAGAAAAAGGATTTTATGGGCAATATCTTTATGGAAGACCAAATCTTACGCTTTCGCCAAGATTTGAAGCATTGGGAGAATCTTTAGCAGTGCTTTTTGAAGTGGCAGATGATAAAAAATCAGCTTCCATATTTCAAAAATCACCAATTACAACTTATGGCGTTACTTGTATTTACCCTCAAATTCCTGAAATTCCGCCATACCACAACAATGCTATTTGGCCTTTTGTGCAAGCTTATTGGAATTTGGCTGCAGCCAAAACCGGCAATGAAAAAGCACTGCTACACGGATTGTCATCAATTTACAGAGCGGGAGGATTATTCCTGACCAACTATGAAAATATGGTGGCAGACAACGGTGACTTTGAAGGTACAGAAATCAATTCTGATCGCATGTTATGGAGTATGGCGGGCAATTTGGCCATGGTGAATCGTATTTTTATAGGGTTGAATTTTGAAAAGGACGGTTTAAGATTTTCACCAACAATTCCAAAAGCTTTTGGAGGCAAAAAATCACTGACCAATTTTAAATACAGAGCAGCTATACTCGATATTGAAGTAAACGGATTTGGAAAGCATATTAAATCCATCAAACTAAATGGCAAAGAGTTGCCCAATGCTTTTTTTCCTGCCAATTTGAAAGGAAAATACAGTATTGTGATAAAAATGGACAATCAATCATTTGATCAAGACGCCATAAATTTAGTTCCAAATCATTTTTCCTTACCCAATCCAATTGTTAGTTTAATCAAAAATTCATTGCAATGGAAAC
Source organism: Lutibacter flavus (assembly GCA_945903795.1). Taxonomy (GTDB): domain Bacteria; phylum Bacteroidota; class Bacteroidia; order Flavobacteriales; family Flavobacteriaceae; genus Lutibacter; species Lutibacter flavus_A. Next base: position 1,716 of record CAMDPE010000163.1, read on the forward strand.
CTGTTGAAGGCGTAAAACAATTTTTAATTTACAAAAATGGCACGCTGTTTACTAAAACATCTTTAACAAATTTTGAGGTTGATTTAAATCAATTTGCAACTTATAAAGTGAGCGCAATAGATGATAAAGGATGGGAATCGTTTACAAGTGAACCAATTATGATTTATCCTAAACAAAACATAACTGTTATTGAAACAGAAAACAATTTAGAAAAATCAATATTGAATTATACCAATTACACTGGTTCAGGCTTTATTGAATCCTCCACCACCAAAAACCTACAAATTGAAATAGATTTGAATATTGAAAAATCCGGCAAATACCTTATTGATTTTAGATATTCAAATGGCAGCGGCCCTTGGAATACGGAAAACAAATGTGCTATTAGAAGTTTGTATCTAAACAACAATTATGTTGGCGGGCTTGTTTTTCCGCAAAGAGGAACAGATTTATGGTCGGATTGGGATTACAGCAATTCTTATCAACTGGATCTAAAAAAAGGCAGTCACAAAATTAAATTGGTTTTTGAAAACTGGAATAACAATATGAATGTTGAAACGAATACAATGATGCTCGACAATTTGCGAATTATTTTAGTTGAATAATTCATCCATCAAAATAGTATTTTAATAAATAAGATGCAAAAAGCCCCGTTTTCAGGGGCTTTTAAATTTTATTCAACAGTGGTAACAATTATTTAGGCATTTAATATTATCCTTTTGCGGTTCTGTTTTCTTGCTCTGCTAAAATAAGTTTTAAAAAAGGTGCTGTTTGATTTTCCATTTCATTTTCTGAAATATCCAATGCTTTCGGATCTTCAATTAACTGCAACCAAGGTTTTGGCGCATCAAAATCATAACTGCCAAAAACTATTACCGGTGTGCCTTTTACCAAAACTTTGTCTTTGCCGGTCAAAATCCATTGATCTGCCCAGTCATAAAGATAACGGGCATCTTTTTCCTGAAGTCGCATACAAGCGTGTGAAGCAGGATAACCCGGCAAACTATACTGATGCCAACCAACGCCCAACAAATTTTCTACATTAAAGTTCCATCTTAAGTCCCATTCATCATTAAAAGTACTGGTAGTTTCTTCAGCTTTCCAATTGGCATAAAAAAGTCCGGTTGGCGTTTGATCTTGCTTTCTGCCCATATTTGTTGGGCCGGTGTAAATCAATTCCCCATTTTCATAAGTGGCAAACGTTTGTGTTGGGTAAGAGAAATAAATAATTTTATCAATATCCTTCAAAAAAGGAACATTCATTGGAAACGGAAGATAGCATTCCATATCGCCAGTCAAATCAACAGGTACAATTACAGAATCCATTTGTGCAAAATTTTCCTTGTCGGTTCTGTTAACCGCAGCTGCAATCCGCAGTTTTTTGGAATCCTTTATATTTATCGACAGCCATTCCTTGGCATTTTCAAATTGATAAGCAACAGATTTTGGCTGATTTCTTGTTCTTGGTTCTTTTTTAACTTCAGCATTTTCATTATTCTTACAGGAAAACAGTAAGGCAATAACAATAATATTTAATAAGATGAGTGATTTTTTCATAAGTAGATTTTATACTACAAAAGTGAATTTTCCAAGTGAGCGAAGTGTTACACAATTTTCCAAAAAAGTTACTTTATTCACACATTCAAAAAGATTTTTTTAATTAAGAAATTTTAAAAACCTTTATTGCTAAAAACAAGATAAAAAAATTGAATCTGAAACATCATTGCGTTCAAATTAAATGATACTTTTGAAATAGCACAAACATTTTACCCAATAAAAAACAAGCGCAAATTTTGAAATACATCACAAAAACAGTCTGGATTTTATCATTAGTGAGTTTGTTGACAGACACAGCTAGCGAAATGCTGTATCCGATTATGCCCATTTATTTGAAAACTATTGGTTTTTCAATTGTGCTAATCGGTGTCCTTGAAGGTGTTGCAGAAGCCACGGCAGGATTGAGCAAAGGTTATTTCGGAAAACTTTCTGATGTTTCGGGAAAACGCGTTCCTTTTGTTCAAATTGGTTATGCATTTAGCGCCATTTCTAAACCCATGATGGCGGTTTTTATTTTTCCACTATGGATATTTTTTGCCAGAACCATTGACCGTTTTGGAAAAGGAATAAGAACAGGTGCCAGAGACGCCATTCTTTCAGATGAAGCCACGCCGGAAACAAAAGGGAAAATTTTCGGATTTCATCGTTCTATGGACACTTTTGGCGCCGTTTTAGGTCCGGCTTTGGCATTACTTTATTTATATTTCTATCCGCAAGACTACAAAACATTATTTTTTATTGCATTCATTCCAGGACTTTTAGCGGTTTTCGCTTCGTTTTATTTGAAAGACAAACGAGTAATCAAAGAAAAAATAAAAGTTTCCACGCCATTTTTCTCCTTCTTAAAATATTGGAAAGTGAGTCCGCCAGCCTATAGAAAACTTGTGGTTGGTCTTCTTTTGTTTACGCTCTTCAACAGTTCCGACGTTTTCCTGATCCTAAAAGCAAAACAAGCCGGAATTGACGATACGATGGTAATTGGCATATATATTTTTTACAATCTTGTTTATGCCTTATTTGCTTTTCCTATCGGTATACTTGCTGATAAAATTGGATTGAAAACAATTCTCATTATCGGTCTTGCCTTTTTTGCGGTGGTCTATTTTGGGATGGCTTTAAACACAAACTTGTATTTCTTCTTCGGATTATTTTTTCTTTATGGGATTTATGCTTCTGCAACAGAAGGTATTTCAAAAGCGTGGATTTCAAATATCACCGACAAGAAAGACACAGCCACTGCCATAGGAACATTTTCGGGCTTACAAAGTATTTGCGCAATGCTGGCAAGTTCTTTGACCGGACTTATTTGGTTCAACTTTGGGCCAAAAGCAGCTTTTTTAACAACTGCAATTGCAACTTTATGCATTATATTATACTTTTTCACCATTCCAAAACCCACAACCAATAATTAGCTGCAAAGTGACCATAAATCATAAAATGAAACCTGGGTATTCACAACTCAAAATTTTGTTTTATAATATGTAATTTTTCAATTAAATTATTATTTGAGACCTTAAAATTAAATGATATCTTTGAATCAGATATAAACAAAGTTTTTTAAACCTATTACAAAGCACTGTTTTTTGACTTCTTTTTAAAGAATATACACTTTAAAATAAATTGAATACTAGTTTAACTCAAGAAATAAATGATTAATTACTTTTTAGCTAAAGACAAAAAAATTATACGCGGAAGTGGAAGTAATTTTGTGAAAGAAGGCATCGTATGGATTGATTTGGTGAATCCTACAGAAAATGAAAAACAATATATTGAGAAAACATTTAGCATAGAATTATTTACAAAGCAAGAAAGCGAAGAAATTGAAACCAGCTCGAAATACATTGAAACGGAAGATGAAATTGGCATAAACTTAAACTTTATCAAAACAGAAGGCGGCGTCTTTTTCGATGAGCCAGTTTCATTTATCATAAAAAATAAAATACTCATTACTCAACGAGAATATCAATTCCGAACTTTTGATGATATTTATAAAAAATTGAAATTAAACCGCATTTTTGAAGGTGACGATATTTACCTGATGATTTTGGATACACGAATAGATTATGATGCCGATTTAATAGAATCCATTACAGACAAAATTTCGTTAATAAGCAAAGAACTTATAAAAGAAAAAGAGCTTGATAAAGAATTGCTTTTGAAAATTACTGCATTGCAGGAAACAACCATTATGATTCGCGAGAATATTGTTGAAAAACAAAGAATTTTATCTTCAATGCTAAAAAGTAAAATTTTCCCAAAAGAAGATTATGAAACAATGCGAATAATGATTAAGGACGTAAGTTCCTTGTTAGAACATTCCGGTTTTAATTTTGAACGCTTGGAGTTTTTACAAAATACTTTTTTAGGTTTAGTAGACATTGAACAAAACCGAATCATAAAGTTATTTACGGTGGTAACCGTAATTTTTATGCCGCCAACGTTGATTGCTAGTATGTATGGAATGAATTTCAAATTTATACCAGAACTTAATTGGACTCTCGGCTATCCATTTGCTGGCGTATTGATGTTTTTATCATCGGCGTTGACTTTAATGTTTTTCAAAAGAAAAAAATGGTTATAGCTTACAAACATATTTTTTGTAAGACTTTCTAACAAAAATAAAATTAGAATTTAGAAATCAAAAGTGTGCCATTGTTGCAGCAATTTTTTGCGTCTATCATTCACCAACTTGGTTAAATTCTGTACCTCTAAAAAAGTGATCTTTAAATTTAAAATCTTGCAAGAATGCAACATAAAGTAAAGGTTTGAATTCACTAAATTATAGTTTTTTTTTCTTAAATTTAAGTTGACAAAAAAATATAATTATATTTTCAAATCCCCAATAAACTGATACTCGGATAATTTGATACGTGCTAAACAGTAGCCTCAAATAATGAAAACAACCGATCTCTAATGGTCATTTAGTTATTTTAAACTTTTTATGATTCTTAAAATATGTGAATCATTTAACATTTTATAAAATATTATGTAACATATTTTCTTTGTTAAATACCTATATTTGCAATATAACAACTATGTTATAAAATATAAAAATCCGCAGCAACTTTTTCAAAAAAATATTTAAAAAAAATAATAATTATGACAATTCAAATAAATTCAGACAATAATTTAACAGTTCATAAAGAATTCAGAGCCCAATTACAAAGCCATATTTCAGAAGAATTAAGCAGATTTAGTGACCATATCACAAGATTGGAAGTGCATCTTTCTGATGAAAACGGGCAAAAAGACGCAATCAATGATAAACGATGCTTAGTTGAAGCTCGTGTTGAAGGTATGAAACCAATAGCGGTTACAAACATTGCCAACAACCACGAGCAAGCGGTTGAAGGCGCTATTGAAAAGCTAAAAACAACACTCGATACAAAATTTGGTCGCTTGAAAGATCAGTCTCAACAATAAAAAATATAATGTTTTAGAAAATAAATTTCTAAAATTCTTGAACTCACTATTTAAAATCCTTCTTAACAAAAAGAAGGATTTTTGATTGTAAGATACTCTCGGGATTAATTTCTTATACGCCTGCTAAAGGAATAAAGATTCAAACAAAATATTTTTTTTAAAATTTGGTAACAAGGAATTTACCTAATACCGGTATCAAAATACAAATCTATTTGGGTAATGCCAACTGTGTTCACCGTAATTTCTTTGACTTGAGAATCGGCGTTCATCATTGGGGCAGATTTGTCAGGAATTATTTTGTAGTTTCCCGGTGCCAAAAGCACATTAAATTCACCATCTGTATTTGAAGAAAACGATATTATAAATTTATTTTTTAAATTATAAACGTTAAATAAACCGCTAAACGGCGCATCATTAATTTGACTGTCAATCACAACCGGACTTATTGGTCCTTGGTAAACAATGCCTTCCAATCCTGTTGTAAGTTCCTCCTTATTATTTTCGCAAGCTAAAAGTCCGAGGAAAACTATTAATATTATTCCTATATATTTTTTTATTGATATTCCCATTTAGAAAACAAAATTTATAAATATTTAAAAATTACCGACTATTGTAAAGTTACAAAATTTAACAAAA
>CAMDPE010000164.1 GCA_945903795.1 Lutibacter flavus
TTACGGAATTGCACTTGGAAACGTAGTGGTAACAAGGTTTAGCGATGGAGAATTCCAGCCTGCATTTGTTGAATCGGTTAGAGGAAGACGCATTTTTATTGTGGGTTCAACATTTCCAAATTCTGACAATTTAATGGAAATGCTTTTAATGTTAGATGCTGCAAAAAGAGCTTCAGCAAGACACGTCACAGCGGTCATTCCTTATTTTGGTTGGGCCAGACAAGACCGAAAAGACCAGCCGCGTGTTGCCATTGGTGCAAAATTGGTAGCAAATCTTTTGCAAACAGCTGGTGCAACGCGAATTATTACAATGGACTTGCACGCTGATCAAATTCAAGGATTTTTTGAAAAACCTGTAGATCATTTGTTTGCTTCAACCATCTTTTTGCCTTATATCCATTCATTAAATCTGCAAGATTTAACCATTGCATCGCCTGATATGGGCGGTTCAAAACGCGCTTATGCCTACTCTAAATTTTTAGAAAGTGATGTTGTTATTTGTTATAAACAACGCATAAAAGCAAATGAAATAGATTCTATGGAATTAATTGGCGAAGTAAAAGACCGCCACGTAATTATTGTCGATGATATGATTGATACTGGTGGAACGCTTGCCAAAGCAGCCGATGTCATGATTGAAAAAGGTGCTTTAAGCGTACGTGCAATTTGCACACATCCTATTTTATCAGGAAATGCCTATGAACGAATTGAAAACTCTAAATTGTTGGAGTTGATAGTTTCGGACACAATTCCTTTAAAAAGAGAATGTTCTAAAATAAAAGTTGTAACTTGCGCCCCTTTATTCGCTGATGTTATGCACAAAGTACAAGACAACACATCCATAAGCGGACAATTTTTAATGTAAATAATAACTAAATATAAATAAATGAAATCAATTACAATCACAGGATCTAAAAGAGAAAGCGTAGGCAAAGTTGCTACTAAAGCCTTACGTAATGCTGGAAAGGTTCCTTGCGTATTATACGGAGGAGATAAAGCATTACACTTTTCAGCAGATGAAACAGCATTCAAAAACTTAGTGTACACTCCAAACGTTTATACCGCTAAGATTGAATTTGAAGGAAACAAATACAATGCAATTTTGCAAGACATTCAGTTTCACCCAGTATCAGACAAAATTTTACACATCGATTTTTATCAGTTATTTGACGATAAAATGGTAACAATGGCGATTCCTGTGCAATTGGTTGGCACAGCACCAGGTATTATTAGAGGTGGTGCATTGCGTTTTGCGATGCGTAAATTAAACGTTAGAGCGTTACCGGCAGATTTACCGGATTTTATTGATGCAAATATCTCAAAATTAGATATTGGAGATAAATTGTATGTTACTGAATTAAAAAGCAAAAAATACAGTATTTTAAATCCAGAAAATACCGTTGTTGCACAAGTTAGAACTTCTCGTAATGTTGCAAAAGCTGCTACAGTAGAAGCTAAAGGAAAGAAATAAAATTTTTATTAAATATGAAAAAGCGTTGCCATGGCAGCGCTTTTTTCATTTAAATAAACCGCAATCTTTTTACTACTTTTACATGATGCAATGGAATAAATTACTAAAATTATTGATTGGTTCAAAAAAGGAAGCTCCAGAGCAATATCCTATGAAAAAATATTTAATTGTTGGCTTAGGAAATATTGGCGAAAAATATGCGGAAACCCGTCATAATATCGGGTTTAAAATTTTAGACGAATTGGCCTCAAAAGAAGCCGTTTCTTTTGAAAGCGAAAAACTGGGAGCCATCGCCACTTTCAAATTTAAAGGAAGGACTTTTATTTTACTGAAACCTTCAACTTATATGAATTTAAGCGGTAAATCCGTAAAATATTGGCTCACCAAAGAAAACATTCCTATTGAAAATTTATTGATCATCTGTGACGATTTAAACTTAGATTTTGGTGCCATTCGGTTAAAAGCAAAAGGAAGCGACGGCGGACATAATGGCTTAAAAGACATTACAGCTGTTTTACAAACCCAGGAATATGCGCGATTCAGATTTGGCGTTGGTTCACAGTTTTCAAAAGGCCGCCAGGTAGATTTCGTTTTGGGCGAATGGGACAAAAATGAATTAAAATCACTCCCTGAAAGGCTGGACAAGTCCGCAGAACTCGTCAAATCATTTGGCACCGCAGGCTTAAACATCACCATGAATACCTTTAACGGCACCTAAAATTATTGTAATTTTATTTTGGGCGTTCCCCTTCGGGTCAGGCAATCGCTACTCGCATTTTTAGCGGTGAAAAAACCGCAAAAAAGTGCTCAAAAAAGCCGCTCTTTCCTTAACGCAAAATTCAAGAAATTAACGATAAATATTTTTGAACACCCAATAAAAAAGTCTTCCCTTAGGGAAGATTTAGATGGGATTTTGGTCCGATGCGTACCATTCGGCATTTGAAGTTCCTGTTTCCTGCAATTTCAAAGAATGCAACTTCACGTTTTCTGGCAATCTGTTCTTGATTTTTTCAGCAAAATCCACCAACATCATTTCACTGGTTGGTTGATAATCAACCAAAATAACATTATGGTCTCTTTTTTCAAGTTCTTTTGCCAATTCTATGTGTGGTGTGTTTTTATTAAATACGGTTGCGTGGTCAAATTTGTTGACTATTTCAGAAGCAACAATTTTTTTCAAATCCCCAAAATCAATCACCATTCCATATTTCACGTGGTTTGTATCACTTATTGGCGTTCCAATAACCGTTACTGAAAGTTTGTAACTGTGACCGTGTATATTTTTACATTTTCCGTCATAGCCATACAAGGCATGTGCGGTTTCAAAATTAAATTGCTTTGTGATTCTAATCTTACTCATCTTCCTTAAAAATATTTATATTTATTCTTCAAGATCTTTTCTGTTTTTGGCTTTGTAATAGGTAAAATAAGCCAGGGCCGCCAATAAAACAAACGGCAAATAGGTTCCAATAACAATGCCTATTTCATAATCTTTATCTGGTGCATTTTTAATTTTCTCTTCAATATTTATCTGAAGAAGAAATGCGATAAAATTCAACAACATTTTATTACTTTTTAAATTTTAGCAAAGCGTTTTTTGTAGTTTCAGACAGTACCAATGTACCGCTGATTTTCGCTCTTTCTTCCAATAATATATCCCAATGTTCCGTGCCTTCCCACAAAACTTTTTTCATTTCTTTCAACGCTTCCGAATTGTATTGCGACAATTTCAATGCTAAATTATCCACTTCTTTGTCCATTTCATTTATAGTTTCAAAAACTTTGGCGAACAGTCCCTTTTCTTTCGCCCAATAGGCATTTTGCCAATTGGTGGCGTCTAAGGTTAGTTCGCTTAAAGCAGCCAATCCCATTTTACGTGCAACCGCCGGCGCAATCACAAACGGGCCAATACCAATGGTGAATTCCGATAATTTTATGGAAGCCTGTTCCGTGGCAAAACAATAATCGCAGGCCGCAGCCAATCCCACGCCACCGCCAACCGCCTTTCCCTGAACACGGCCAATAATTAATTTTGAGCATTTACGCATCGCATTGATCACATTGGCAAAACCCAAAAAGAATTGATTTCCATCATCAACAGTTGTAACGGCATTTAATTCATCAAACGAAGCGCCCGCACAAAAAGTGGTTTCTTTCTCGCTTTTTAAGATAATCACATTTACGGCGTTATTCGCGCTTAATTCATTAAAAGCAGTCGCTAAACGAGCTAATAACTCGCTGGGAAGCGAATTGCCCGCCGGATGAAAAAACTCAATGACGGCAATTTTGTTCTGAATATGCGTGTATAAACTTCCGTTTTCCATAATTTTCAAAGTTACGGGTTTTTATATAAATATTTCCGTCTAAATTTAAACACCAAAATTCCGGCCCGCATTAACATCCACACTGTAAAAGCCAGCCAAACAGCATACAATTTTAAATTGAAATAATCTCCAATCAACAGTACGGGAACAAAGCCCAAAAAAGTGGCAGTCAGCAGTAAATTACGTAAGGTTGCCGCTTCACCCAATCCTTTAAATATGCCGTCGAAAACAAAAGCAATCGCGTTAATTGGCTGCATTATCAGCACCAGCCAAAAAATACCGTAAAAAGACTCCAGCACTAACGGATCTTTTGAAAAAAGCCGGCCAATGGGAAAATAAAATACCGCGCAAATCAGCGCCAACATGATGGAAACCACAATAGAATACCGACTTAATTTAATGCTGAGTCGCCAAAGTTTCTTGTAATTTTTTTCACCCAATAATTTTCCCGAAACAATATCGCCCACGCTGGAATAGCCATCAATAAAAAAAGCAAAAAACAGCCAAATTTGGAAGGCAATGGTTTGCGCCGCAATATAATTATTTCCATATTTTGTGGCGTAGGCATTTGCAAGGTACAAGGCAATGTTTAATGCCAATGCCCTTCCCATTAAATTTAGACTTAATCCCAATAAATTTTTAATTTCCTTGTTCAGGGTAAACGACAATTTTAGACTAAAAGGTGTTTTTTTCAACAACAATATCAATGATAAAATGGCCATAACGGCTTGCGCAATCACACTTGCCCAGGCGGCTCCTTTTACATTCATTGGATCAATAAAACCCTCAATACCAAATACCAGAACAAAATCCAGCCCAATATTAAGCGATGCGCCGATGATGCTGATTACCATAGGCCAATAGGTGTTTTGCAACCCTCTAAACACCCCAAAAATAGAAAACACAAAAAGCGTGAGCGGAAAGCCAATAGCACGGATTTTATAATAGTCAATCGCATAATTTAAAACGAGTCCGTCTGCATTGTAAAGCCGAAAAATCTCCTCAACAAAAAATACGGTAATAAACCAAATGATGCTGCTTAAAATTAAATTAATCATAATAATTTGAGCCGGTAATGAAGCGATTTCATCCATCTTTTTAGCGCCCAAATATTTTGAAATGGTGGCCGAAATGGCCGAGCGCGTTTGCGCCAAAATCCAAATCATTGCCGAAATAAAGGAACCCGCAATACCTACGGCTGCAAGCGCTTCGGTTGGATTTTCGGTTAAATTCCCAACAATGGCAGTATCTGTAATTGAGAGCAAAGGCTCTGCGATACCGGCAATAATGGCGGGAATTGCCAATTTGTTAATACCTTTAAACGTGATGTTCGACCTTTTATACATTCATTATTTTTTCATAACAGTAAAAAGGAAACGCACTTTGTTTTGGAAAATAAATGCTTTCCAATTTTATATAATTGCGCTGTTCATAAAACTTTAAATTCCGTTTATTTTGACTGAAAGTGTCGAGCCTAATAGAATTATATCCGTTTTCCTTGGCATATTTCTCAGCAAAATCCATGAGTTTTTGCGCATATCCTTTTCCTTGAAATTTAGGATCAACTGCCAAACGATGAATATAAAGATTCTTGTGATTTTTTGTCAGCCATTTTACATCTTGGTATTCGGCATCTTCATTTTCGGTAAGCACAATTAAACCAATAATACTGTTTTTATCCTCCAATTTCCAAAGTTCCTGTAGTTCAATATCTTCGAGTAAGTCTTCTCTTTTAGGATATTCTTCATTCCATTGAAAAATGCCTTGATCAATCAGGTTTTTCCCACAGCTTTTTACAACAGTAAGCAATTGATCCAAATCTTGTTTTGAAGCTTTTTTAATCATAATCTTCATTAAAATTTATGTTAAATATTTTTTATTTATTAAGAATAAAACTGATGCTTTCCGCAACCACTTTCTGCAAATGAAAAGGCATCACTGAACTTTCCCACGGTTGCGTACAACCCAAAGGATGGTTCATTTCTTCAATAAAAACAAGTTCACTTTTTGGGTTCCACAAATGCAAGTTTTTGGCCTCTTTCGAAAGCACAACTTCATCATTTTCCCCTTGAATAATTAAGTGCGGAATGTTCAATTTTTCAACCGCATTTTTGATGGTCAATCTCGCTTCATTGTCCTTAAAATTTTGATAAAAATGGTACTTATGAGGCATTTTTTGCAGGGTTCTTGTGTTTAAAATATGAGAAACGCCTAACTTTTTCCATCCTTGCAACTGTTCTCCTTCTGGAAAACGCGCACCAAAATCGGAAACGCCTGCCCAAGTGATCAGTTTGGTTATTTTATTGTTTTCCGAAGCTTTGATTGAAACAATTCCGCCGCCGCGTGAATGTCCGATTAAAGTGATATTTTCGATATTAATTTCATTTTTAAAATCGGGATTGCCGGTTACCCAATCAATTATCGTTTCTAAATCGTCAAGTTCCTTAATAAAATTATTATCTCCAAAAGCTTCTAAATCGGGAAAATCTATAGGGTTTTCTAGCGTTCCTCCATTGTGTGAAAAATTAAATTTCACGAAAAACAGGTTGTTGTCTGCAAATGTTTCTGCCGCCAAATTCCACGCGCCCCAATCTTTAAATCCTTTGTAACCGTGACAAAATATGACTATTGATTTATTGATATTGTTTTTTAGGTAAATAACATCTGTTACAATCGGTTTGTTGTGGTGCGTGCTTTTTACTGATATATTAAGTGTTTTTTGCATTGTTAATTTTTAAAATGGTAAATTTTGATTTTGGATAAAAGGAATTTCCGGATTTAAAATTTCAACGACAATTCTTTTTAATTCCGTTAAAAACTGATCCATATTTTCTTGGGAAATAAGACTTTCATTGGCGCCTCTTTTTTCTGAAAAATTCATTTTAAGGAAGCCGCTGTTCAGATTTTTAAATGAAATAATTCCGGCTTCAACAGGTTTTGAAAAATTACCGCCATTTTCTTCTGAAAACAAAAAACTGTAAAGCATCACCTGCAATGGTTTTGTATATTTATAATCGCTGCCCAAAATACTAAAATCGGTTATTTTTAAATCGTTGGCCACCACTTTTCCCGTTTTATAATCGATGATTCGGGTGATGCCGTCCAATTCGTCGATTCTGTCCACAATTCCTTTTAATTTTACGGAAAAATTGATGCCTTCTATGTTTATTTCAGTAGACAATCCCTTTTCCAACGCAATAATTTTAAGCTGCTTATTTTGATTCAGCAATTGCAATTCCTGGTTCAAAAATCGCTTGATATGGTTTTTGCACACTTCAAAAATGAGTTTGTTTTTGCCGGTTTCTATATTCCCTTTTTCGTAGTATTTCTCGAAATATTTGACAAGCAAATCGTGCTTATTTTTTTGCATTTCGGCAATATTTTCCTTGCTTACATATTTTTCAATAAACGGTTTGTATAAATCTTCGAGGACTTCATGAATTACAGAACCCATCGTATTGGCAGCAATGGTTTCCTCAACTTCATCTTCTTCATAAATTTCCA
>CAMDPE010000165.1 GCA_945903795.1 Lutibacter flavus
TCCCGGCATTGCGAGTTTGTAAAGTAATATGTTCAAGAGCCACGCTAGGCTCGCAATGACGGATTGAAGCGAAAAGCCCGACCGCTTTTTCAGCGGGAACGCCCATAACACCAATTTACCTTCTATAATTTATTCTTAAAAATAAAAAATGTAAAAAAAACCTCCTTAAATTTATTTCTAATTTTAACGGAGGTTTTTTTATTAAATAAAAATAGTACAAAAGCAATGAACCAAAATAAATTATTTATAGGCAATACCAAACTGTTCACCATTAGCAATAAAGTGGCAGGAAACTTTGTGAATATTGAGGGCGAAAGCTTCTATAAAATTTCTAACAGCAATAAAATGCGCCCATTTTTTATGAGTATGGTGAGCGATTCCAATCACTGGATGTTCATTTCAAGCAATGGCGGATTAACGGCAGGAAGAAAAGATTGCGACACGGCGCTTTTTCCCTATTATACGGATGATAAAATAACAGAATCTGCAGAAATTACTGGCAGTAAAACCATATTTCAAATTCATAAAGCCGACAAAATATTGTTGTGGGAACCATTTTCCGACAAGTATGAAGGTGTTTATTCCACTACACGGAATCTGTATAAGAATAATTACGGCAACAAAATTATTTTTGAGGAAATGAATCACAATTTGGGGCTGACTTTTCAATACCAATGGAATAACAGCAATAGTTTCGGATTTGTAAAAATAGCAACGCTGATTAACAATACCGCTCAAAAAATTAAGGTAACTGTTTTGGACGGGATTCAAAATATTCTGCCGTTTGGACTTTCGACAGACTTGCAAAACAGCAAAAGCAATTTGGTTGACGCTTACAAAAAAAGTGAAATGGAAGCAGAAATTGGCTTGGGAATTTATGCTTTAAGTGCCATTATTGTTGACAAAGCCGAACCCAGTGAAGCTTTAAAAGCAACCACTGCGTGGTCAATTGGTTTGCAAAATCCAAAATATTTATTGTCTTCATTGCAACTCAATAATTTCAGAAAAGGATTTCCCATTGAACAAGAAATTGACATAAGGGCCGAAAAAGGCGCTTATTTTATTTGTGCGGAAATTAATCTTGAAGCCGACGCAAAAAAAACTTGGATGCTCGCCGCCAATGTGAATCAGGGGCCGGCCGCCATAGTAGGAATTTCAGAAAAATTAAAATCGGTTGAAAATCTAGAAAAAGAAGTTTTGGAAGATATTAAATTGGGTACAAAAAACCTGATTCAGTTGGCCGGAAATTCCGACGGATTGCAAGTAACGAACGATGAACTTCGAACCACAAGACATTATGCGAACACGCTATTTAACATTATGCGTGGTGGCATTTTTGATGAAAATTATTTGATTGACAAAGATGATTTTACCAAATATCTTGAAAAAGCAAACAAAAACTCTTTCAAAAACAATGAAAAAGAATTGTCAACATTGCCAATCACTTTTTCATTAAAAAAACTAAAAGAAATCGCATTAACAAATAAAGACACCAATTTTAAGCGACTTTGTTTTGAGTATATGCCGCTGAAATTCAGCAGAAGACACGGCGATCCTAGTCGGCCTTGGAACAAGTTCTCCATAAATACCAGAAGCGAAATTGACGGCTCAAAAATATTGGATTATGAAGGTAACTGGCGCGATATTTTCCAAAATTGGGAAGCCTTGGCACACGCCTATCCTGAATTTATTGACAGCATGATTCACAAGTTTTTGAATGCCACCACTTTTGATGGTTACAATCCGTACCGCGTAACCAAAGGCGGTTTTGATTGGGAAGTGATAGAGCCAGACGATCCTTGGTCGTTTATTGGTTATTGGGGCGACCATCAAATTATCTATTTGTTGAAGTTTTTGGAATTTGCCGAAAATCATTATCCGAACAAATTGGCCCATTATTTTAATCAGGAATTGTTTGTTTACGCAAATGTTCCCTATAAAATAAAAAGCTATTCAGAAATCCTGAAAAACCCAAAAGACACAATTGATTTTGACCATGAACTCAATCAAAAAATCAATCAGAAAAAGGCAGTTTTGGGCGCTGATGGCGCTTTGCTCCCAGCCCAAACCCAAGAAATTTGCAAAGTCAATTTAACAGAAAAATTGTTGGCAACAGTGTTGGCGAAACTTTCTAATTTTATTCCTGAAGCCGGTATTTGGCTGAACACACAACGGCCCGAATGGAACGACGCCAACAACGCTTTGGTGGGCAACGGCGTTTCTATGGTTACGCTGTACTATTTACAGCGGTTTTTAAATTTCTTCGAAGAAATTGTTAAAAACACTTCTGTTGAAAACGTTGCAATTTCTGAAGAAATGGTGGCGTTTTTTAAGGAAATTGTTTCAACATTTGAAAAAAATAAGCATCTTTTATCTGGAAAAATTTCAGATGCAGACCGAAAAACTGTGGTGGACGAATTGGGTTTGGCAGGAAGCCATTACAGAACCACGATTTATGAAAAAGGTTTTACAAGCCATAAATCAGTAATCAATAAAAATGACTTGTCGCAGTTTTTTGGGTTGACCAAAAAATTCATAGATCACACGATAAACGCCAATAAACGTGCAGATAATTTGTACCACGCCTACAATTTAATGACCATTGAAAATGAACAGGAAATTTCCATTTCTTACTTGCCGGAAATGCTAGAAGGACAGGTTTCTGCTTTAAGTTCGGGACATCTTTCACCAGCAGATTCATTGGCTTTGTTAAACAGTTTAAGAAAAAGTGCCTTGTACCGGAAAGATCAAAACAGTTATATGTTGTATCCAAACAAACAACTTAAAAGGTTTGTCGACAAGAACAACATTCCTTCCGAAGCCATAGAAAAATCGGAATTGGTAAAACAATTGCTGAAAAATGGAAACTCGCAAATCATTGAGAAAGATGTTTTAGGAAATTGTCATTTCAACGGTAATTTTAACAATGCCATGAACCTTAAATCTGCATTGGAAACCTTGCCTTCCTACTATCAAAAACTCGTTGAAAAAGATCAGGGATTGTTGCTAGCCACTTTTGAAAATATTTTTAACCACAAATCCTTTACTGGTCGTTCAGGAACTTTTTTCGGTTATGAAGGACTTGGTTCCATTTATTGGCATATGGTTTCAAAATTGGCGTTGGCCGTTGAAGAAACTTGCCTAAATGCGATTGAATCTGGTGCTGAAAATGAAATTATTACTGGATTAAAAAATCATTACCACGAAATAACGGAAGGCATTGGTGTTCACAAATCGCCTGAAGTGTATGGCGCATTTCCAACTGATCCATATTCGCATACACCGGCAGGAAAAGGTGCGCAACAGCCTGGAATGACTGGCCAGGTTAAGGAAGATTTTTTGGCTAGAATGGCAGAATTGGGTGTTTCCGTAGCAAACGGAACCGTAAAATTTCAACCTTATTTATTGAATAAAGAAGAATTTCTTAAAGAAAGAAAAACAGTACATTTTACCGATGTTAACCTTCAGAAAAAAGAACAAATTCTGGAAAAAAATACGCTTTTTTTCACCTACTGCCAGATTCCTGTTGTTTATCAATTGGCCCAAAAGAATTCGATTCAGGTTATTTCTTCAGATGAAAAATCAGTTGAAATTGAAGGATTAGTTTTAAACTCAGAATTAAGCAACCAAATTTTTGAAAGAACTGGAGCTGTTTCTAAGATTTTGGTTAACCTGAATGAAAGCATTTTTAGATAAAAATTAGTAATACGGCAATGAATTAAAGTCAGCATGAAAAAATATCAAAATATAATAATTGCCATAGCGCTAATTTCAATAGTTAGTTCTTGTAAAGTTGTTGAAAATAAATCAGTAAAAACAACAACCAATACATTAAGTTTTGTAAAAACAAAAGGAACGCAATTGATTGACGCAAATGGAAATTCCATCATTTTAAAAGGAACAAATTTGGGCCACTGGCTGGTTCCTGAAGGTTATATGTTCAAAATGAATCAGGTAAATTCTCCCCGAAAAATTGATGAAATGCTTTATGAATTGGTTGGTCCGGACAGTTTACAGGTATTTTGGAACGGATTTTTGAATAATTATATTACGCGTGACGACATAAAATATTTAAAAAGCATTGGCTGCAACCATATTCGATTGCCATTTCATTATAAAATGTTCACGGATGATTTGTATATGGGTGAAAGAAATGCCGGTTTTAAATATTTTGACAGATTAATTGAATGGTGCCGACAAGAAAATATATATGTTTTATTGGATATGCACGGTGCTCCGGGAGGACAAACCGGCGACAATATTGACGACAGTTATGGGTATCCTTTTCTTTTTAAAAGTAAATCTTCACAGGATTTAATGACGGAAATTTGGGTGAAAATTGCCAAAAAATATAAAAACGAACCTGTAATTATTGGTTACGATATTGTAAATGAACCTATTGCACATTATTTTAACGATGAACTTCCGTATTTAAACCATCAATTATTTTTACTTTATAAACGCATCGTAACAGAAATTCGTGCAGTGGATAAAGAACATACCGTTTTTCTGAATGGCTCTAACTGGAGCGGAAATTTTGATGTTTTTGAAGAAATTATCGACAACAATGTGGTGTACGAATTTCATAAATATTGGTTTGAGATAAATCAGGAATCGATACAAAAATATCTAGATTTTAGAGACAAACATCAAGTTCCGATTTATATTGGTGAAACAGGGGAAAATACGGATGAATGGGTAACCGATTTTAGAATTTTGCTAGACAAACATCAGATTAGCTGGGCCTTTTGGCCTTATAAAAAAATGAATAATACCAAAGGAATTATGAATTTTGAGGAGCCGGAAGATTATCATTTGATTACAAAATATGCCGATAGCGATCGTTCTACTTATGCAAAAATGAGAGAAAATCGTCCTGATGTTATAAAAGTTCAAAAAGCGCTGAATGCTTACTTGAAAAATAGCCTTTATAAAAATAATTACCCTAACAAAGGCTATGTAAAAGCCTTAAATTTTAAAGTTGATTAAAATCTCTCTTGTTGAAATAAATAAACGCCCACAAATGAAAAAATTATTTTTATCCATTTTACTTGGTACTTCTTTAATAATTTTTGGCTGTAAAGTCCAAAATAAAATAACAAATACAACACAAACTTCATCCATTGACAAAAAAGTTGATTCCATTTTAGCATTAATGACGCTAAAAGAAAAAGCGGGACAAATGTTGAATATTGGCTTGCCGGCAGTATTGACTGGCGATTATTGGGATTCTCGGGACAGTGCTGTTTACAATGCTGAAAAATTCAATGAGTTAATCATAAAATATGCGGTTGGCTCCATTCACAATACACCTGGTTATCCGGCAGAAAAAGAAGGTTGGTATCAAATAATTAAAAAAATACAGGATTCCGCGATGCAAAAATCCCGTTTGGGAATTCCGGTTTTATACGGAATCGACAATATTCACGGCGCGAATTATGTTAATGGTTCTGTATTATTTCCTCATCAAATTGCCATGGCAGCAACTTGGAACACCGAACTTACCAAAATTTCTGCAGAAATAACTTCCTATGAGTCCAGAGCTGCTTCATTACCTTGGAATTTTAATCCGAATGCAGATGTTGCTATGAATCCGCTTTGGGGTAGAATTGGTGAAAGTTTTGGGGAAGATTCTTATTTAATTTCTGAAATGACCTTGGCATATTTACAAGGTTCCCAAAAAAAAGGGCTTCAAGATTCTGCAAGCACAGCCGTTTGTTTGAAACATTTTATTGGTTATGGTGCAGGAAAAAACGGAAAAGACCGCGCAAATGTGCTGATACCGGAAAACAGTTTACGACAATATTTTTTGCCGCCTTTTGAAAAAGCCATACAAAACGGCGCCAAAGGCGTGATGATAAGTTCAAATGCGGTGAACGGCATTCCTTGTCACATCAACAGTTATTATATTAATGATATTTTAAAAGGTGAGCTCGGATTTAAAGGTGTCGTAATTTCCGATTTTAGCGATGTTGAATTTCTGATCACTGCACATCTTTCAGCAAAAGACAAACGAGAAGCCACAAAAATGGCCGTAAATGCCGGATTGGATATGATTATGAATCCATTTGATGCTGATATCGTTGACATTATTGTTGATTTGGTTGAAAAAGGCGAAATTCCGATGAGCAGAATAAACGATGCCGTAACCAGAATCTTGCGATTGAAATATGAACTTAATCTTTTTAAAGTTCCCTATAACAATCCGAAAGGTTATACAAAATTTGCCAATCAGGAACATATTGACGCAAACTACAAAGCAGCCAGCGAAGCCATTACATTATTAAAAAATTACAACAATATTTTGCCGCTTTCGTCAACTAAAAAAGTATTGGTAACTGGTTATTCGGCAAATTCTATCAATGTGTTAAATGGCGCCTGGTCACGATCATTTCTTGGAAGAGATACAAAATTTAATGATCCAAGTAAATTAACCATTTTAGATGCCATAAAAAAACAAGTGGGTGAAGCGAACCTTGAATTTGTAGAAGGAACCGATTATTTGGAAGACATCAATTCTGACAAAGCAGTTGAAATGGCTAAAAACGCCGATTATATTATAGTTTGTGTGGGCGAAATACCGGCATCGGAAAAACCTTCCGACATTAATGAATTGGAGCTGCCTCAAGTACAACAAACGCTTATTAAAAAGCTTTCCGCAGCAAAAAAGCCTATCATTTTAGCGATGGTTCAGGGACGTCCAAGAATTATCAGAGAAATTGAACCGCTTGTTGATGCCATTGTAATGGCTTATTTGCCAGGAGAAGAAGGCGGACGTGCGGTTTCCGATGTAATTTTTGGAAAAATAAATCCGAGCGGAAAATTGCCTTACACCTACCCAAAATATTCAGGAAATGTGTTGCCGTATTATTACAAAAAAGCTGACATCAGGGATATTAATTGGGGATATGACGGATTTTATCCACAGTTTGAATTTGGCTTCGGATTGTCGTACACCACTTTTGACTATTCAAATTTGCAAATAAGCAAGGATACTACAGCAGGTTCAGAAGAATTAAAAATTTCTGTAGAAATCAAAAACACAGGAAACAGAAAAGGAAAAGAAGTTGTGGAAGTTTATCTTAAAGATTTGGTGGCTACCCTTTCACCTGATTCCAAAAAATTGGTGCGATTTGAAAAAATTGAACTAAATTCCGGTGAAACAAAATCGGTAAAATTCGTATTAAACTCAAAAGATTTGGCAAATATTGGCATTCAAAACAAATGGATTATTGAGGAAGGTGAATTTGAAATTCAAGTGGGCGGAAATCCTCAAAATTTAC
>CAMDPE010000166.1 GCA_945903795.1 Lutibacter flavus
ATTACAGTTTAAAAAATTACAGCAATATTAAATTAAACAATGCTGATTTTATTGATGAAAATCAAGCATTTAAGTCTGATTTGGAAAGTGTGGGCGAGTTGCGAATAGGAACAGAATGGCGATTTGATGATTTTTCAGTAAGAGGTGGCTATCATTATGAAAACAATCCATATAAAAATGCTATAAGTTCTGATGATTTACAAGGATTTTCATTGGGTGCAGGCTACAAATTTAGAGGTGGAAAAATAGATTTCGCTTACCAAAAAGCTACCAATACAGCGCCATATAATTTTTATCCTCAAAGCAATAATGTAAATTCAGCCGAGTTGGATATTGAGAATTCAAAATTTACTGCAACACTGGTATTGAATCTTTAAACTAACAACGACAAAGTAATAAAAACGTCTCGATTTTGAGGCGTTTTTTATTTTTTAACCAAGTACATGAATTATGTTTTATGTATTTTTGTACAAACTAAAAAATAATGAAAAACATAGCACTTAATATAGAAAAAACAAATATAGCAACGATAATTAAGTTTACTTCAAACGATATTTTAGCAAGTGGCAGTCATCAATATAACAATATAGATGAAGCTAAAAATTCACCTTTGGCTCAGCAATTATTTTATTTGCCATTTGTGAAACGCGTATATATTTCTACAAATTTTATTGCACTTGAACGTTTTGCAATTGTGGAATGGAGTGATGTGCAAGATGAAGTAAAAGAACAAATTGAAAACTTTCTAAACGCTGGCGGTGTATTGGTTTCAGTAGAAGAGGCACCTAAAAAAATTCCGGTTGAAGTGTATGCGGAATCAACACCAAATCCTTCTGTTATGAAGTTTGTGGCCAATTTAAAATTGGTAGAAAATGATTTGGAATTCAAAAATAGCCAAGAAGCAAAAAATGCGCCTTTAGCCAGTGAGTTATTTAATTTTCCATTTGTAAAAGAAATATTTATTTCAGAAAATTATGTTTCAGTCACCAAAAACGACCTTGCAGAATGGAATGAAATAACCGTTGAAATAAGAAGTTTTATCAGACAATTTATTGCCGATGGAAAAACAATTGCACTGGAAAATGCCTTACAAAAAAAGGTTTCTGAAGTTTACACACCTGATATAGAACTTGATGATGTATCCAAGCAAATTATTGATATTTTAGAGGAATATATAAAACCCGCTGTTGCGGCAGATGGTGGAAATATTATATTTCAGTCTTATGCAGCATCTTCAAAAACAGTTAACGTCATATTGCAAGGTGCTTGCAGCGGTTGTCCGTCTTCAACAATTACCCTTAAAAACGGAATTGAAAATATGTTGAAGCAACTTATTCCCGGAAAAATTAATGAAGTTGTAGCGGTTAACTCCTAATTGGCTATGGTAGAAAAAGTTACTCCGTACAAAGATTCAGATCTTAGTAAAAAAGAGCAGGTCACTAAAATGTTTGATGCTATTTCCAATGAATACGACAGTTTAAATCGTGTTATTTCTTTTGGTATTGACGTAAAATGGCGCAATAAAGTTGTTGATATCGTTGCTAAAACAAATCCGGATTCCATTTTGGACATTGCCACAGGTACAGGTGATTTGGCTATTAATTTAGCCAAAACAAAGGCTTCAAAAATTGTGGGTTTCGATATTTCTGAGGGAATGCTTGATGTTGGTCGAAAAAAAATCGAAAAATTAAAATTAAATAACACCATTTCAATGGTATTGGGCGATTCTGAAAAAATGCCTTTTGATGACAATTCTTTTGATGCCATTACGGTTGCTTTTGGCGTTCGAAATTTTGAACATCTAGAAACGGGATTGGGAGAAATTTACAGGGTTTTAAAAACTGGAGGTATTTTTGTGGTTTTGGAAACATCAATACCAACTGAAACGCCATTTAAGCAAGGATATCAGTTTTATGCTAAAAACATACTGCCTTTAATAGGGAAATTGTTCTCAAAAGACAAAGTTGCCTATCAATATTTGTCTGATTCCGCAGCCTCATTTCCTTACGGACAGGCATTCAACAATATTTTGCATAAAATTGGGTTTATAGGTATAGAAAATAAACCGCAAACATTTGGTGTTGCTTCAATTTATATTGCAAAAAAATAATATATGAAACGAGCCATAACAAATTTTGATACAAACAGAAATGATTAATGGCGAACAGCATCTGTACCAAAAAAAATAAAATTTAAACAGATGAAACGAGCCATAACAAATTTTGATACAAACAGAAATGATTAATAGCGAACTACATCTGTACCAATAAAAAAATAAAATTTAAACAGATGAAAAAGGCATTTATTGTAATTTTTTTAATAATCTTTTCTCTAAACAATTTGAGCGCCCAAAAAAGAGACATTGTCCAATACAAACAAAATTGGGACAAACAGCAGGTTTTTTGGGGATATTTTTTAGGGTTGAATATGAAAGATTATAAAATATCTTATAATGACAAGGTAAATACCAATGCTTTTATTGTTTCCACGCCAAGTATGGGTTTTGAAGTTGGTCTTATTGGTGATTTGCGTTTGCACAATAATATCAGCTTAAGGATAGAGCCCGGACTTTCCAGCAATTCGAAAGAATTGGCGTTTACGCACATTTATGGGGGCCAGAAAGACAGTATTAGGGAAGTAAATTCAACGTATTTCAGGGTTCCATTATTGTTGAAATTTAATACAAACAGGTTAGATAATATGCGGGCTTATGTTATTGCCGGTGTTTCTTACGATTATAATTTTTCCAGCAATCAGGACAATCCAGAAGATAATTTTGATGGGGAGTTTAGAACAAAGAAGAATAATTTTTCTTATGAATTAGGTATTGGTGTAGATTTATATTTGCCCTACTTTATTTTTTCACCTTCCATAAGAGGTGTTTTCGCCATTAACGACGAATTGGTTAGGGACAATGCTTCAAATGGCTTAAGTCGTTGGACTGGGCCAGTTGATTATTTTGGAACAAGAGGTGTTTTTATTAAATTTGCTTTTCATTAAACGATTAGGTCAATCGTTTAAATTCACTCAATAAAATTGCGGCTGCAGTCGCTACATTTAAACTTTCAGTCTGTTTTAACGCACCAAATCTTGGTATTGAAATGGTGTTGGTGATTAATTTTAAAATTGATTCCCGAATGCCGTTTGCTTCATTTCCCATCACCAGTACTGCACTTGTGGGTAATTTACTTTTATACACATTTTCACCATCCATAATTGCCGCATATTTTGGTAATTTGGAATTTTGTAAATAAACTTCCAAATCCGTATAAATTATCGACAACCTCGCCAAAGAACCCATAGATGATTGCACCACTTTTTGATTATAACAATCAACAGTGTTGGTTGAGCAAATCAACTGCTCCACACCAAACCAATCACACAATCTAATAATTGAACCCAAATTTCCCGGGTCATTTATTTCATCCAAAGCAACAATAAAACCCGATTTAAAGGAAAGATTCTCTGCAGGAATCTTAAAAAGTGCCAATACGTTGTTTGGTGTTATCAGTGTGCTGATTTTTTTTAATTCGGTTTCAGAAATTTCAGTAACTTTCTCTAAATTTTTATAAATAGTATTATCAACACAAAATAATTGATCCAATTCAAAAGTTGAGTTTAAAAATTCAGCTACAATTTTAGTGCCTTCAGCAACAAATAAATGATGTGCGGTTCGGTACTTTTTTTGACTTAGGCTCGTTATTAATTTTAGTTGATTTTTGCTTAAACTCATTGATTTATTTATAAAGAATTGTAATTTTTTTAACCGTTGAAAAGTTATACTTTTGAAACAAATTTAAACGCTTATTATTTGAAAACCAATTTTATCATATTATTAATTTTTACAGGCTTTATTTTTGGTTTTTCATCTTGTAATTCAGTGAAATATGTTACTGAAAATGAATTTTTGCTTGTGAAAAACAAGGTTATTGTTAACGATAAAAAAAATGTTAGCGATGAAATAAACGATTATATTGTGCAACGTCCCAACACATTGGTGTTAGGAGTCGCTTTGCCATTGCATTTATATAATTTAGGAAACAAAAATTTTGAAGCCGATTTTGATGAATGGAAATTAGATAATCCCGGATGGTATAATTTTACAACAGGCGTATTTTCCGAAAAACAAACTCGTGGCGTTCGAGATTTCAAATATAAAATGCATCAATGGATTCTAAAAAATGGAGAACCGCCAGTTATTTTAGATTCAAAAAAAACATCGCAAACTGTTAAAAATCTTACACAACATTATTACAACGAAGGGTTTTTTAATGCGGTGGTAAGCTCAAAGGAAAACCAATTAAAAAATAAAAAAGCCACTGTTGATTATTTTGTAAATACAGACAAACCTTATCAGTTAGACAGTATAACAACACTAATACAATCGGCTGTTTTAGATTCGATATATAAGATTCACAAAAACAAATCTTTTATTATTGAAGGAAGCCAATTTAAACTTTCATCATTTGTTAATGAGCAAAATAGGTTAACCAATTTATTTAGAAATTCAGGAATTTATAGATTTTATAAAAATGCGATAACATTTGAAGTTGATACATCAACCACAAATTATAAATCGGATATTGTGTTACTTATTGATAAAAATGCAGGGTCTGTTCCATTTAAAATTCAAAAAATTCAAAAAGTTAATATTTATACTGATTATTCCTTTTCCAATACCGGAGATAATTCAATTAGAGACAGTATAAATTATAATGGATTTTCATTTTATGCCCAGGAAAAATTAAGATACAATCCAAAGTATTTACTAAATTCTATTTTTTTAGAGCCAAATTCTCTTTATGAAGATGATACACGAGAGTTAACACGAAAACATTTAAGGGGTCTTCAAAATTTTAGGACGGTTGATATAAAATATGAAGAATTGGAAAATGATATGTTGCAAGCCTCCATTTTTTTATCTCCTCTTAAAAAATATTCAATAGGAATTAGTA
Source organism: Lutibacter flavus (assembly GCA_945903795.1). Classification (GTDB taxonomy): domain Bacteria; phylum Bacteroidota; class Bacteroidia; order Flavobacteriales; family Flavobacteriaceae; genus Lutibacter; species Lutibacter flavus_A. The sequence continues at coordinate 4,956 of CAMDPE010000166.1, forward strand.
CAGAACTGACCCACTCAAATATTAGACAACTTGGAATTTCGGGAAAACTTTCATTTTTAGACAGAAATATTTTTAGAGGGGCAGAGTTATTAAAATTTTCAGTTCAAGGATCGTTTTTAGATTCAAAAGATGCAGCTGATAGTGGAAAATTATTGAACGCGTGGGAAGTTGGCGGAGATATTTCATTGGAACTTCCAAGATTTGTGTTCCCAGTTAAATTTGAAAAATTAATTCCGAAAAGCATGGCTCCTAAAACAATTTTCACTTTGGGAACAAGTTTGCAAAAAAATATTGGTCTGGATAAACAAATATTTACGGGAATTATAGATTATACTTGGGAATCGTCAAAAACAAAAAATCACAGTTTTCAGTTATTAAACACACAGTTTATTAAAAATTTAAATGTTGACTCTTACTTCAATATATATAAATCTGAATTTAATGAAATTCAGAATATTGCCAACACCTATTTTAATGATACGCTATTGGTTGATAATGTGATAGAGTTTATAGATACTAAGATTGATGCCAATTTTGAAGAAAGTAATCCGTCAGAATATAGGATTGCCAGAAATATCAGAAACCGTTATAATATAATTACAGAAGATGTTTTGGTTCCATCAATGGCATATACATTCACCTATAATAATAGTGAAAATTATAAAGACACCGATTTTTCGTTTTTCAGATCACGCTTATCTTCATCAGGTAATCTAACAACGCTATTGGCCAAAAATAAAGATGCCAACAACGTAAAAACCCTTTTCGACATACCAATAGCCCAATATTTAAGAATTGATTTAGAGTATAAAAAATTCTGGGATTTTATGGGAAATAATGTATTGGTTTTTAGAAGTTTTTTAGGTGTGGCAATACCTTATGGAAATTCAAATTCCATTCCTTTTAGCAGAAGTTATTTTATTGGCGGACCCAATGATTTACGTGCCTGGAAAATTTATGATTTAGGTCCTGGTTCAACCAAAAGTGGATTGGAGTTTAACGTTGGGAACTTAAAATTTATAAATAGTTTAGAGTATAGATTCAATGTAATTAACAGCATAAACGGTGCGTTATTTGTTGATGCAGGGAATATTTGGGACATTTCAAACAATTCAATAACAGAACCTGAAGCGAAATTTAAAGGTTTTAATTCGATAAAAGACATTGCAATAGGATCGGGTTTTGGGCTTCGGTATGATTTGAGTTTTATTTTATTGCGATTGGATTTAGGGTTCAAAACCTATGAGCCTTACCTTACTGAAGGTAACAAATGGTTTAAAAATTACAATTTAGGACATGCGGTTTATAATTTTGGGATAAGTTATCCTTTCTAAAAGTGAAATTAAAACTATTTCGTTTTCGTTTTTTTTCTATTAATATGTTTATTTAAAGGGGATTATTCATTAATTTTGCTACAATAATTTACAATAACTATAGACAAAATATTATGGCTCAAACAATTAAATCAGGAGTTGCAACAGGAAAAACGGTACAAGAAATTTTTAATTTAGCGAAAGAGAAAAGCTTCGCAATACCGGCAGTAAATGTTATAGGATCAAACACCATCAATGCAATTTTGGAAACCGCAAAAGAGTTGAATTCACCTGTAATTATACAGTTTTCAAATGGCGGCGCTCAATTTAACGCAGGGAAGGGATTGTCTAATGAAAATCAAAAAGCAGCAATTGCCGGCGCTATTGCAGGGGCCAAACACGTTCATTTGTTAGCAGCAGCCTATGAAATTCCAGTTATTTTACACACCGATCATTGTGCAAAATCATTATTGCCTTGGATTGATGGATTATTAGATGCAGGAGAACAGTTTTTTAAAGAAAACGGTGTGCCACTTTTTAGTTCACATATGTTAGATTTATCCGAAGAACCTATTGAAGAAAATATAGAAATTTGTAAAACATACCTTCAACGTATGAGCAAAATGGGTATGACTTTAGAAATTGAACTTGGAATAACTGGAGGTGAAGAAGATGGGGTTGATAATTCTGATGTTGATTCCTCAAAATTATATACACAACCTGAAGAAGTTGCATTTGCTTATGAAGAACTTAAAAAAGTGAGCGACTGCTTTACTATTGCAGCATCTTTTGGAAACGTTCACGGAGTTTACAAACCAGGAAATGTTAAGTTAACCCCAAAAATATTAGACAATTCTCAAAAATTTATTCAGGATAAATATAAAACAGGCGTAAATCCGGTTGATTTTGTGTTTCACGGTGGCTCAGGTTCTACACTTGAAGAAATTAGAGAAGCTATTGGTTACGGCGTAGTTAAAATGAATATTGATACCGATCTTCAATTTGC
>CAMDPE010000167.1 GCA_945903795.1 Lutibacter flavus
CAATAGTATTTTAAAAAAAACTTCAGAAAAGCTTTCTTTTGAAATTATAGTAATTGATAACGCATCAGAATTCGACGACTTTTTAAAAGTAAAAACCTATAGAGAAAGCCTAAATAATAATAAAATCTCAATATTTAGTAGTAAAATTAATTTGGGTTTTGGAGCAGGAAATATGTTTGGAGTTCAATTTGCAAATGGCAAATATTATGCTTTTGTGAATAATGATACCATATTTTTAAATGATTGCCTAAGTCGTTGTTTTCAATTTATGGAAACAGATGATACAATTGCTGTGTGTGGACCTCAAATTTTTGATGAAAATAAAAAAAGGATTGTGAGTTTTGATCATTTTGCTACTTTAGGAAGAGAAATATTTGGAAGTAAGGTGCTTGAATTACTTTATCCATCAAAAAAGCCAGATAGAAAAAAGATTTATAAAAATCCTTTAAAAGTAAATTATATAAATGGAAGTTTTATATTTATTAGAGGGGTAGCGTTTAATAAAGTAGGAGGGTTTGATACAAATATTTTTTTATATTTTGAAGAAAGCGATTTATGTTATAGACTCTTGAAAAATGGGTTTAGTACTTATTTTTTGCCAGAGGCTCATTATATTCATTTTGAAGGAAAAAGTACAGCAAACAATATTCTAAAAAAAATAGAGCTAAAAACGTCATTATTTTATGTGACAAAAAAGAACTATGGTTATTTTTCTTCCTTAATACTGAAATTATATTTTATAATTCGATATTTCTTTACGTGTTTTGTTAAACCAAAGTATTTGCCATTATTTTTTGTATTATTGCAAGGCTTACCTATTTCAAATTCTTTAAAACAGCGGCAAAAAATCATCAACTGAACTATTAAAACGTAAGAACATCAAATATAGTTTTTAATTTTTTGTTAAACTCATACAAGGTTGATGCCTTATTTTTAAATAGATTGGAAGTGTTGGAAGAATTTTTTAGATAATTCTATGTGATTAAAAGTTAAATAAATTATGGAAAAGAATAAAAAGTATTATATGCAATCAAGAAGTGAAATGTTTGGTTTTATTCCTGAAAATGCAAAACGAATTTTGGAAGTAGGGTGTGGAGCTGGAAATTTCTCGTTTCAATTAATAAAAGAAGATAGAGAAACTTGGGGCGTAGAACTTTGTGAAAAAGCATCTATTGAAGCTGCCGAAAAGTTGTTTAAAGTAATAAATAAATCTTTAGACGACGCGTTAGCAGAACTTCCAGAAAACTATTTTGATGTAATTATTTTGAATGATATTTTAGAGCATTTATTATTTCCTTGGGATGATTTACAACATTTAAAATCAAAATTAACTGAAGATGGTGTTGTTGTTTCATCTGTTCCAAATGTTAGATATATTAAAAATTTATATAAACTAATATTTAAAAGAGATTGGAAATATGTCGATGAAGGTATATTAGATTCAACACATTTTCGATTTTTTACAAAGATAAGTATTAAGGCATTGTATGAAAACAATGGTTATACAGTTCAAAAAATAAAAGGAATTAATGCAACAAAATCAATTTCATATATTGCACTTGGAGGTTTATTTAATATTCTTTTTTTAGGAACCCAGTCGGATATATTTTACACACAATTTGCAACTATTGCAAAGAAAAAATAATTACTATTTGGTTTCTTATATAATATTGATTTTTGTACTTAATGAAAATAGAAATAAAAAAATCTTTAGGAGTTTTAAAAAACCAACAAATACTTTTATATCCAACCGATACTGTTTGGGGAATTGGTTGTGATGCCACATCTGAAGTAGCGGTAGACAAAGTTTTTAAAATAAAAAAGCGTTCAGAAAGTAAAAGTTTGGTTATTTTGATGAATAGTTTCGAAATGCTTCAAAAATACATTCCAAAAGTTCCAAAAGCAGTTATAGAATTGCTATCGAAATCAACAAATCCAACAACTATTATTTACGAAAATCCGTTTGGGTTGGCTAAAAATGTCGTGGCGGCGGATAATACTGTGGCTATTCGCATTGTGCAAAATGAATTTTGCAGGGAATTGATTCATTTGTTCGGAAAACCGATTGTTTCCACTTCAGCCAATATAAGTGGAAACCCAACTCCAAAAAGTTTTGATGAAATTGAAAAGTCCATTTTGGATAGCGTTGATTATGTTGTAAATTTGCAGCGCGATGAAGTGAACGAAAAATCTTCAACTATTTTGAAGGTCAATGAAAAAGGAGAAATAACTGTGCTACGCAATTAAAAAATGACTAAAAAAATACTGCATACGGAGGCGATAAGCCATCCGATTTTTGACTATATCTCACAAGCGGCTGCCGATTTACAATTGGAAACCTACGTTATCGGTGGTTTTGTGCGCGATTACTTTTTAAAAAGGGACAATAAGCAAGATATAGACATTGTTGCCGTTGGAAGCGGTATTGAATTGGCGCAGGCTGTTGCAAAATTATTGCCAAACAAACCCAAAGTGCAGGTTTTTAAAACCTACGGAACGGCGATGTTAAGATATAAAGATTTGGAAGTGGAATTTGTGGGTGCAAGGAAGGAATCTTACAATGAAAACAGCCGGAATCCTGTTGTGGAAGACGGAACGTTGGAAGACGACCAAAACCGTCGGGATTTCACCATAAATGCCTTGGCCCTGAGTTTAAACAATGCTGATTTCGGCAATTTATTGGATCCTTTTAACGGATTGAAAGATTTGGAAGCTAAAATTATCAAAACACCACTAAGTCCCGATATTACTTATTCTGATGATCCTTTGCGAATGATGCGCGCCATTCGTTTTGCCACTCAGTTGAATTTTGCCATCGAAAAGAAATCCTTTGAGGCGATTTCCAGAAATGCGGAGCGTCTGGATATTATTACGCGTGAAAGAATTGTGGAAGAACTCAACAAAATAATGAACGCTCCAACACCTTCGGTCGGATTTATTTTATTGCACAAAGCACAGTTGCTGAAACGTTTTTTACCGGAACTGACCAATTTGGAAGGGGTGGAGGAAGTGGAAGGACAAAAACATAAAGACAATTTTTACCATACGTTGGAAGTGGTGGACAATATTTCTAACAACACGGAAAATTTATGGCTGCGTTGGGCAGCATTGTTGCACGATATAGGAAAAGCGCCCACCAAAAAATTTCATCCAACATTGGGGTGGACTTTTCACGGCCATGAATATGTGGGTTCAAAAATGGTTTTTAAACTGTTTAAGCGTTTGAAAATGCCCATGAACGAGAAAATGAAATTCGTTCAAAAAATGGTGTTATTGAGTTCACGTCCGATTGTTCTCGCTACCGAAGTTACGGATTCTGCAGTGCGACGCTTGGTTTTTGATGCCGGTGATGACATTGAAAGTTTGATGACTTTGTGTGAAGCGGATATCACCACTAAAAATCCGTCGAAATTTAAAAAATACCACCAAAATTTTGAATTGGTGCGCCAAAAAATAAAGGAAGTTGAAGAACGCGACCATGTACGCAATTTTCAGCCGCCAATCTCCGGCGAGTTGATTATGGAAACCTTTAATTTAAAACCTTGTCGTGAAATTGGCATTTTAAAGGAAGCGATTAAAGAAGCCATTTTAGAAGGCGAAATCGCCAACGATTATAAGGAAGCTTACGATTTTATGCTTAAAAAAGGAGGAAAGTTGGGCTTGAAAATTAGTCAATAAGTTAATAAGCCAATTTTGCCCTTCGACTGCGCTCAGTGTGACAGATTTTGGATTTCAGATTAAGCTTTAATAATTAACAGATTACTGCATTTTTTTTGTAAAAACTTCGCAATTACGCGACAATTAAACGTTTAAACAACTCAACAACTAAACAATTATCAAAGCGTCTGCATTTCAACCAGCTTCGTATAAACGCCGTTTTTGGCAATCAATTCCTCGTGGTTTCCTTGCTCAATGATTTTTCCTTTTAGCAATACCACAATAAGATCCGCTTTTTGAACGGTGGAAAGTCGGTGTGCAATCACCACCGATGTTCTGTTTTTCATCATTTTTTCCAATGCATCCTGCACCAAACGTTCAGATTCTGTGTCCAAAGCGGAAGTGGCTTCATCCAAAATCATAATCGGCGGATTTTTAAGCACGGCACGCGCAATGCTCAACCGCTGTTTTTGTCCGCCCGAGAGTTTGTTTCCGCTGTCGCCTATGTTGGAATCATAGCCATTCGGCATTTCTGAAATAAATTCGTGAGCGTTCGCAATTTTGGCGGCGTCCATAATTTCTGCTTCCGTTTTATCTGCAATACCCAATAAAATATTGTTTTTTATGCTGTCGTTAAATAAAATGGAATCCTGTGAAACAAGGCCTTGCAGACTACGCAATGATTTTTTTGTAATGTCACGAATATCGATGCCGTCAATTTTAATGCTCCCTTCATTTACGTCATAAAAACGTGTCAGCAAATTAGCGATGGTTGATTTTCCGCTACCCGATTGACCTACAAACGCCACCGTTTTTCCTATGGGGATTTCCAACGAGAAATTCTGAAGCACGTACTCATCTTCATATTTAAATGAAATATTTTCAATGCTGATGGCCGAATTAAATCCTTCTTTCACCAGGGCATTTGGCTTGTCGGCCAATGGGGAAGTTGTGTGTAAAATTTCTAACACACGTTCCGCGGCGGCATCACCTTTTTTAACGCCATAGGCCGCCTTAGAAATTGCTTTTGCCGGTGTTAAAATATTGTAAGCCAATGTCATGAAAACAATAAAAGCATCGGGTTTTAATGTTTTTGAAACCAACACCAAAGAGCCGCCGTACCAAAGTAACACGGCAATAACGCCAATTCCCAAAAATTCACTTAAGGGTGAAGCCAAATTTTGTCGGTTCAACAATGTATTGGAGAATCTGTAAAATCGGGAAGTTGATTCCCTGAATTTTGAATTGAAATAACCTTCGGCATTGAAGCCTTTGATAACTCTTAGTCCGCCCAAAGTTTCTTCTAAAATAGATAAAAATAAACCCTGCTCTTTCTGTACTTTATCCGATTGTTTTTTTAATTTTTTTCCAACCAATGAAATGACAATTCCCGCTATCGGAATAAAGAGGAACACAAATAGTGTCAATTGCGGACTTAAAGCCAGCATGGCAAAAATGGTAAATATAATAGTTAATGGCTCTCGTACAATCAATTCCAAAATAGACAAAAAGGAATGTTGAATTTCCAAAACATCCGTTGAAATTCTTGCAATAATATCACCTTTTCTTTTTTCCGAAAAATATGCCAAGGGTAAATCCACCGTTTTTTCATACAAATCGTTTCTGACATCCTTTAAAACGCCATTTCGTAAAAAAGTGATAAAATACATCGCTAAATAACCAAAGATGTTTTTCAGCAAAAAAGTGCTGATAACAATGACAATCATAAACAGCAAAGCTTTCATTTCGCCTTCCGTATTTACTTTGATGGTAATGAAGTAATTGATGGAACTTTCAATATAATTGCCCAATTTTGTAATGCCTTCATAGGAAGGTTTTATCGTAATTGGTTCTGCAGTTTTAAACAATACTTTTAGCATCGGCATCAGGGATACAAATGCTAATGTTCCAAACAAAGCATAAAAAATATTGCTGATAATGTTTAAAAAACCATATATTTTATAAGGTTTGGCATAAACCAAAATTTGTCTGAAGTACTTCATTAATTTGATATTGTTTTTATCCTATCTCCCCGCCATTTCCCAAGGAAAGAGAGCTTAATTTGATTAAGAAATGAACTTGAATTTGAACTTCTGTCTTCGGTCTCGATAGCTATCAGGATCTGTCTTCGGACTATATTTAACTCAATTTCAACTCCTGAATTATCCTTTGAATTTTGGCATCTAGTTCTGCTTCCACCTTTTTTGCATTTTCAATAACATCCAGTTTTGCTTTGACGCTAAAATAGAATTTTATTTTTGGTTCTGTGCCACTCGGTCTGGCGGCTATTTTTGTGCCGTCTTCTGTGTGATAAATCAATACATTGGATTTTGGGATATTGATGCTTTCAATCTTTCCGGTTAGTAAATTTTTTCTTGTTGAAGCTTCATAATCAAAAAGATAAGTCACTTTTGAACCATCAATTTCCGTTACCGGGTTTTCACGTAATTCAACCATCATTTGTTTAATTTGGTCAGCGCCGTCCATACCTTTTTTAACAATGGAGATTAAATGTTCCTTGTAAAAATGATTGTCGGTATAAATTTGCAACAATTCTTGGTACATCGAGCTTCCGGTCGCTTTTGCATTTGCTGCAATTTCACAAGCCAACAGCGTAGCGGTTACCGCATCTTTATCGCGAACAAAATCGCCAATCATATAACCAAAACTTTCTTCACCACCACCAATAAAATCTTGTTTTCCTTCAGCTTCACGAACCATTTTCGCAATCCATTTAAAACCAGTTAATCCAACTTTGGTTTCAACACCGTAGCTGGAAGCGATTTCATTTACCAGATTCGTGGAAACAATAGTCGAACCCACAAATTGATTTCCGTTTAATTTTCCGGTTTCTTTCCATTTTCTGATTAAGAAATTGGTCATCAAACACATAGTTTGATTTCCGTTCAACAAAATCATTTTTCCTTCAAGGTTTCTTACGGCAATTCCCAATCGGTCACCATCAGGATCGGTTCCAATCACAATGTCTGCATGAAGTTTTTCGGCCAGATCAGTCGCCATTTTTAAGGCATCCGGCTCTTCTGGATTAGGAGATTTTACGGTTGGAAAATCGCCGTTTGGCGCACGTTGTTCTTCAACAAAATGCACATTTGTATATCCAGCCTTCTCAAAAGCTTCCGGAATTAGGGTGATGGATGTTCCGTGCAATGAAGTGAAAACAATCTTTAGGTTTTCTTTCCCTTTTGTATTGAATGTGCCATTTTTTACGCTGGCATTTATAAAAGCTTCATCCACTTCTTTGCCGATAGTTTCAATCAAATTATCATTGGCTTTGAAGTTTATTTGGGAAAAATCCAAACGGTTTACTTCCGCAATTATTTCATTGTCCTGTGGCGGAACTATTTGTCCGCCATCATTCCAATAAACTTTATAACCATTGTATTCAGGCGGATTATGGGAAGCTGTCAATACAATTCCGGCATCGCATCCTAAATGTCTTACCGCAAAGGAAAGTTCTGGGGTTGGACGTAAATCTTCAAATAAATACACTTTAATATTATTTGCGGAAAACACATCAGCCACAATTTTCGCAAATTC
>CAMDPE010000168.1 GCA_945903795.1 Lutibacter flavus
GTTTTTAGGAATATTTTCATAGCCTTCAATAGGAATATTTTTATAGTCTCCATTAGCAATTGTGAAGATTGCTGATAGAATTGACACATAGTTCAATTTTCTTATTTCTTGCTTTTCCGCATCGTTTTTGTAGCCTCCCGATTCAATTAAAATAGCACTTGTTCCCCATTTTTGAATGTTATCACCAAATGCTCTCGGCTCAAAATCATCATTGTAACGTCCTACTTGTCCAGGTGCATATTTTTGAATAATGCTATTCATAAAAACAATCACTTTCATCGCATTTGCTCTTACATCATTGATATCCTTTTCATAATTATAGGCTGGAGCCAAATAGGAAATTGTAGCCATTTTATCCGTGCGTTCTGCATTGTAATAAATGCTTTGATCGTGTAAATTGAACCCAAAATCAGCATTTAGGCTATCTCTCAAACGCTTTAAAGTTTGGCTTTCCGGAGATTGCAATCGCAAAGCATCCCGATTCATATCGATGCCTAATGCGGTGCGCCGTGTAAATCGTTCTGCGCCATCCGGATTTAGCATTGGTAAAAAATGAAGTGTTAAATTACCTAAAATCGCATCTTTTTCATCAGAAAAATCAGGACTGTCCAAAAAATTAAAAATATCGAAAATTGCTTGTGTGGCTGTTGGTTCATCGCCGTGCATTTGGGACCATAAAAATACATTAATTTTGCCTGTGCCAATACTGATTAAAGACAAATCTCTGCCCTCAATAGATTTTCCCACTTTTTGTACTGTATATTTTGAATTGCTTTTATGTCTTTCTATTAACGGCTGAATATCATTGTGTTTTATTCTTCGCTTATCAAGGCTAGGTTCTTTATAATTCGCATAAGTTTCATACAATTTAGTAGTGATGTCAATATTTTGTCCGTTAACACTTATGCCAATTAATATAATTAAAAATGTAAAAATTTGTTTCATCTGTTTAAATTTAAGTTTTTTAAGCAATCGCTTCTACCTGCCGGCAGACAAATTTACTTTTAATATTGCTTTGGGTATCAAAATATGTAACGATTGTTTAATTTGAAATCATTTATAGTTATCCCAACATTTACGCTAGGCCATTAATTTATATTTTAAATTGGCGTAGGCTTAAAATTAAGTTTTTTAGTACCCTCTTTTACCGCATTTAAGAAATCTGAATCTGGATCTACTTTTTTTGTTCGGTAAGCATCATCTTTTTCCAGCCAAAGTTCGTGTCCTTCGAAATTGGCATATTCATAATGCCCAATTAAATACTCAATATCATATTTTTTTGCTAAATATTTTACTAGCCTAATATTGGCCTTTATTTGTGCTTTTGTTAAAGGCGTTTGTGCTGTTCCGCCAACATTTTCAATACCTATGGCACAATGGTTTAAACCTATTACGTGTCTGGCCATGGTTGTTTCATCCATTAAACGATAGATGGTGCCATCTTGGTCAACTAAAAATTGTGATGACACATTTAAACTGCTGGAACTTTTAATTTCCGATCGCCAATTGGGTATTTTGGGGTTATAAAATGCTTCAAACGATTTTTGCAATGTTGGAATTTCAGTCCAATGCAAAACAATCATTTTTGGGATTATGGTCGGCAAATCTTGCGCCAGTCCATAATGATTTGAAAGGTATTCTAAAGTAAGCTGATTTCGTTCTTCATTAAAAATAATTGGCTTATCAATAATTTTTTTTGAAGTTGTACCTGTTAATAACAAAAGAAAACTTACAAAAACGGTAAAATATTTCATAATGGACTTACTATGTTTTTTTTCAAATTTAGCGTAAATTAATTTGGATAATGAACGGTATCGCAAAAAATTATTCTTTTTTTAGAATATAAAAAATAAAATTAAAAATATTAGAAGTTAGCTATTAGATTTTAAAAGTTTTCTTGCCCAGGTTCGGTTTGGAAAAAGAATTGGGAGCTAAAAAAATAAAATCTAATTCTGAATTGTTAAATCCATTTACGTTAGGGATAAAGCGGCTTGTTTGAGCTCTTTTTTAGCAGCTTTTCGCAGCTAAAAAAAGCGAGTAGCGAAAGCCCGACCGAAGGGAACGTCCAAAATATCAAAATGATTTTTGAATTGATTGTTGCTATTCATAAAATTTAGCAAAATATCACTATAATAACTAAATTTCTGCATATTCATTGGGAAATAAATTGTTAAAAAACATATATTTACAACAAATCTTTTAACAATGTTTTTTAAAAAAATAATCTACTTGACACTTTTAATCGCTTTGGTAAATGTTGGCTGTAAATCAACAAAACCGACAATTGCAATACCTGTTGATATTCCTGTGATTATTGTTGAGCCAATTGCGATATCCCAAAACTTGATAAGGCCGCCTTACTTGCAACAAGGCGATACCGTTGCCATTGTTTCTCCGGCAGGAAATTTAAATAATAAGGTTGCAGAAATTGAGCAAGCGGTAAAATTATTAAATAACTGGAATTTAAATGTTGTTTTGGGAGAAAATATCTTTAACCAAAATAATGAATTTGCAGGTACCGATGAAGAGCGTGCAGCCGATTTTCAAAAAGCACTGGACAATCCAAACATAAAAGCCATTTGGTGCGCACGTGGCGGTTATGGAACTGTGAGAATTTTAGATAAATTAGATTACACAAAGTTTACAGAACATCCTAAATGGGTAATTGGCTATTCGGATATCACCGCCATCCACAATCAAATCCATAATCTTGGCTATGAATCTATTCACGCCATTATGGGAATTAGTTTAGATATTTATTGTGAATTTCCAGAAGAAAATGCGGCTCCGTTGAAAGACGCCGTTTTTGGAAAACAATTGGCATATACCATTGAAGGCTCTGTTGACAACAGACCCGGAATTGCAACCGGGCAACTTATTGGAGGTAACCTTACACTTTTACATACGATGCTGGGTTCAAAAACAAGTATTGACACCAGTGGAAAAATATTGTTTATTGAAGAAGTTGGAGAGCAAGCCTATCATATTGACAGAATGTTACAAAGTTTAAAACGTGCCGGTTATTTTGAAAACTGCAAGGGAATTGTTATTGGCTCAATCAGTAAAATGAGAGGTGATATTATTGAAGATTGGGGAAAACCTATTGAGCAGCTTATTTTAGACGTAGTTAAAGAATATGATTTCCCTGTATTATTCAATTTTCCTGCCGGTCACGAAAAAGACAATAGGGCTTTAATTTTAGGAAGAACTGTTGAATTGACAGTTGGAAATAATGAATCTACCCTTGTTTTTAAAAATTAAGAAATTTAAAATAAAATAGTTCAAATAAATTAAGATTGGCCTTTTGTGCTTCTTATAAAAATATAATTCACCTTTTAAATATTTTATGTTATGCAATTAATTCTAAAACCCTATGATTTAAAATTACAACACACCTTCACAATATCGAGAGAATCTTATGACATACAGCCAACTTTAATAGTTGAACTAAAAGATGGTGAATTTACTGGTTTTGGCGAAGGAACATCTAATCCATATTACAATGTTACGGTTCCTAAAATGATGGAAAACATAAAAGATTTGGAGTTGATTATTACAGAAAATTCAGATTTAACGCCAGAAGCATTTTGGGATAAAATGTATAAACATTTAAAACACGATATGTTTGCTTTATGCGCATTGGATCTTGCCTATAACGATTTATATGCCCGAAAAAAGGAAAAAAAACTTTACGAGTTGTGGCAGTATGACAGCAGCCATAATCCGTTGACAGATTATACCATTGGCATAGATACCATTGAAAAAATGGTTGAAAAAATGCAAGAACTTCCTTGGCCAATTTATAAAATAAAACTTGGCACCAAAGAAGACATTAAAATAATTAAAGAACTTCGCAAACATACTGATGCCATTTTTAGGGTTGATGCAAACTGTGGATGGGCGGTAGAAGAAACAATAAATAACGCTATTGAATTGAAAAAATTAGGTGTAGAATTTATTGAGCAGCCTTTGGAAGCAAACAATTGGGACGGACATAGAGAAGTTTTCCAAAAATCAGTTTTGCCAATTATTGCTGATGAAAGTTGCCAAGTTGAAGCCGATGTTTTAAAATGCCACAATCATTTTCACGGCGTTAATGTAAAATTAGTGAAATGCGGCGGACTTACTTCTGCAAAAAGAATGTTGATTGAAGCAAGAAGCCTTGGAATGAGAACTATGGTGGGCTGTATGACAGAATCTTCCGTTGGCATTTCAGCAATTGCCCATTTATTGCCTTTATTGGATTATGTTGATATGGATGGCGCGCTTTTATTGGCAAAAGATATTGCAACCGGAGTTACAATTAAGGATGGGATTATAAAATACAGCGATTTAAACGGAACTGGAGTGACCTTAATTTAATGGAAATAATTGTAGATGAATTCCCAGACAGGGAAATAATGGTGAATGGCGAGAAATATCTATATTTTGGTGGTACTTCATATTTGGGAATGGCCACAAATAAAGAATTTCAAGAAATAATTTATGAAAGTCTAAAAAAATGGGGAACTTTTTATGGAAGCTCAAGAAATGCCAATGTAAAATTGGCAATCTACAACAAGTTCGAAAATTTCTTTTCTGATTTTTTAGGCGCAGAAAATGCTTTAACAGTTTCTTCCGGAACTTTGGCCGGCAAAATGGTTGTTGATTATTTAGCCAAGTCTAAGGTTGCTTTCTTTCATTATCCAAAAACACATCCGGCTATTTTAGCTCCAAACAGCTTGCCTTTATTTATCAACGATAAACTTCACCCAAAACTTCAAGATGCTATTTTTGAAGAGATTGTGATTACCGTTGATGCTATTTTACCTTTAGAAACAACGCAAACATCTTTTGATTTTTTAAATGAAATATCATCCCAAAAGAAAATCACCTTGGTATTGGATGAGTCGCATAGTTTAGGTGTTATTGGTAAATTGGGAGAAGGAATATTCTCAAAAATAAAATCGGACAAGTTGCATAGAAAAATTATGATAGCATCTTTAGGAAAGGCTTTGGGGCTTTCGGGCGGTATTATCGCCTCTGATAAAGAGTTTATTGACAATATTCGAGCAGAACCTGTATTTGTGTCCTCATCTGGAGCAAATCCCGCTTATTTAGAAGCCTATATAAATGGATTGCAGTTATATGAAAAGCAACGAGAACTTCTTATTAAAAACTTAAACTTTTTGGCTAAAATATTAGTTCCAAAACAAGCTTTTCAATTTAACAAAGCTTACCCTGTAATATACTCAAACAGCGATGATATTTACAAAGCTTTACTGATAAAAAAAATGATTATCGCCCGATTTAAATATCCTACTTATAAGAACTATATGAATAGAATAGTGATTACTGCAAATCATACCAAATCAGATTTGGAAAAATTGGCCGGTGTCTTAAATTCAATCGACATATAAAAAAATTAAGGAAAACCGAAATATTTAATGATTCATAAAAAAAGCTGTCTAAATGATATTATAATTAATTTAAAACCTGAAGGATCCAATACTAGAATTTATTTGGCTAATAAAGACAAAATGGTGAATAAACTAGAAGAAATAAAAATGAAATTTCAATCAATTTTTATAAAAGAGGGCTTGGATTATGCAAAAAAGATAAAAAAGTACTATATAAATCTATTCCAGCAATTAGGAGTAACTTTTTAAGATGGCGATACTTTTAAGTGAGCCATTTTTAATATTCCCTTTAAAAATTTACGCTTAATGTATCTATCGATTTTAGGCATTCAATTTTATGCCGAAATTGAAAGAACCACTTTAGCTCATTTCAATAAGTTATCATTAATTTTTTAATATTTAGGTTGCCAAAAACAGTGTCAATTTTAAAAAAAATTATTAAATTGTTCACCTAATTAATCTTAATTACAAATATTAGAATCTAATATCTACAAGTAATAAAACAATATTAATACGCTTAATGTTTAAAATGAAAAAATATATACCAATTATTGGCACACTATTCTTTTTTTCTTGTTCCGTTAGCAATAAGATAATTGATAAACCCATAATATTTGATGATGAGCGAGAAATGTTATCCTTACAATACCTCTCAGAAAGATATGGAATTGAAAAAGAAGTGCCTACTATTACTCCAAAAATGATTGTATTGCATTGGACATCGATTCCCGACTTTCAAAATACATTTGAAGCCTTCAAACAAACTAAAATTTCCGACAGGAGACCAAATATTAAAAGCTCAGGTGAACTTAATGTTTCGTCGCAATTTGTTGTAGATCAAGACGGAACCATTTATCGTTTAATGAATGAAACTACTATGGCCAGGCATGTGATAGGTTTAAACCATTGCGCCATTGGTATTGAAAATGTTGGAGGGACAAAGGAAACACCTTTAACTAAAGCGCAATTAAAATCAAATATTAAATTGGTAAAATATCTTTCATCAAAATATAATATTGATTATTTAATTGGTCATTATGAGTATACTAATTTTGTTGGGCATGAACTTTGGTTAGAAAAAGACCCAAATTATAGAACAACAAAAACAGATCCCGGAAAAGATTTTCTGGACGGTGTAAAAAAAGCCACAAAAAAACTTAACTTTAAACAAACGCCCCAAATACAAAATTCTAAGTAAGTTAGAAATCTTAAACTCCTAAGTCACCATAAAGGTTTAGTTTTCTCACAAAAAATTATGTTAACAGTTTTGGCGTTATTACTTTATTTTTTTCTTTTTCAAAGATTGATTCTTAAAAATTATATCAGGATTATAATAATTGATTAACATAAATTTTAAGCGAATTTATTTTATTGTTTTTTTAAATCTTATATTTTTATAAATATTTTATTTCGATATAAAATATAGGTTAGAAACCAAAACACAATAATATGTGATATTGCAAAAAGCAATGAGCCATTCATATTTCCCGCTATCGGAACAAAAATATTCTCATATAAATAACGATAACCCGTTATCGTTTCTCCTTCAGAATTTGTGCTTTTTACTAAATATAAAATTGTTTTAACATAAATACCGGAAAATACAAAAATAAATAATGGGTTTGTGCCAAAATGTATAAATGGGCTTGACCATTTTTTAATCCCTTTGATATCTATTATCCATAGTAATAACGCTAAAAATACCATTCCCAAACCACCTGCATATAAAACGTAAGAACTTGTCCACAAAGGTTTATTAATTGGCAATAAGTAACCCCAAAACCAGCCCACAACAGCAC
>CAMDPE010000169.1 GCA_945903795.1 Lutibacter flavus
AAATAATAGAAATTTTTATTTTCATAATTTAATAGTTTTACCAAAAATACTATAATTTCGTAAGTTTAAAAATTTTTATAAATGATTTCACCAAAACAATTTGAAAAAGAACTTGATATTATCATTACCAATGCCATAAGAGAAGATGTTGGAGAAGGTGATCACAGTTCGTTGGCGTGCATCCCAAAAGAGGCCAAAGGAAAAGCAAAACTACTGGTTAAGGAAGCAGGAATTATAGCCGGCGTGGAAATGGCAAAAAGAATTTTTAAGTATGTAGATGTAGATTTAAAATTGGAAACTTTGATCAACGACGGAGAATCTGTAAAATATGGTGATGTTGTTTTTTATGTGGAAGGAAGCTCGCAATCTATTTTAAAATCGGAACGCTTGGTGTTAAACGTGATGCAGCGAATGAGTGCCATTGCAACAAAAACAAAAGAATTCGCGAAATTACTGGAAGGCACAAAAACAAAAATTTTAGACACCAGAAAAACAACTCCGGGCATTAGAGCCATAGAAAAATGGGCGGTTAAAATTGGCGGCGGCGAAAATCATCGATTTGCCTTGTATGATATGATTATGCTAAAAGACAATCATATCGATTTTGCAGGAGGTATTTCAAAAGCCATTGAAAAAACAAAAAACTATTTGAAACTAAATAACCTCGATTTAAAAATTATTGTTGAAGCAAGAAGCATAGAAGAAATCAAGGAAATATTGGAACACGAAGGCATTCACAGAATTTTGATTGATAATTTTAATTTTGAGGAAACCCGCAAGGCAGTTATGTTAATTGGCAGCAAATGCCAAACGGAATCTTCGGGCGGAATTAATTTGGAAAGTGTCAAGAAATATGCCGAATGCGGTGTTGATTATGTTTCCTCGGGCGCTTTAACGCATTCCGTTTACAATATGGATTTGAGTTTAAAAGCAGTTTAATCGTAAATTGGAAATACAAAAAAACACATTTGTAGCTAAAATAATGAGAAAACAAACCATAGCAATCATAAATAAAATTAAAAAACTGGAGTGGATTGTTCGGCTTGGAAAAAATGTTAAAATCCCCGGTTTAATGGGGATGTCACTTTATGAGGTGCTGAAGTTATATTTTCTGGGTATCATAAAGGGCGCTTTAACATCTCGGGCCGGTGGTATTGCCTTTAGCTTTATTATGGCTTTATTCCCATTTTTACTTTTTATACTTACCGTAATTCCTTATGTTCCAATTGAGGGATTTCAGCAGGATTTTTTGTTTATGATTGAAAGCTTGTTACCCCCAAATACAGCGAGTTCGTTTCAGGTAGTTATACGCGATATTGTAATTAATAAGTATGGAGGATTGCTTTCTTTCGGATTTATAGCTTCTATATTTTTAATGGCCAACGGCGTTAGTTCTATTTTTGCCGGATTTGAATATTCCTATCATGTAGTTGAAATGCGCAGTATTTTACGCCAATATTTTATTTCCATGCTCATAGCAGTTGTCTTATCTGTTATTTTATTTATTGTAGTTGCTGTCACAGTTTATTTTGAAATAGGAATAAACGATTTAAAGGCCAGAGGATGGCTGGAAGACGATGTGTTTTGGATTGAAAAAGGAAGGTATTTTTTATTGGTTTTATTGATATTTTTCTCGGTTTCTGTACTGTATAAATATGGGGCAAAAGAGGTTAAACAATATACATTCTTTACGCCAGGCTCTGTTTTAACGACCTTATTAACTTTATTGATGTTTAAGCTTTTCGCTATTTATGTAGTGAAATTTGCCACTTACAACCAACTTTATGGCTCAATTGGAACTTTACTGGTTTTAATGGTTTTTGTTTGGCTAAATGCGATTATATTGCTTTTGGGTTTTGAACTAAACGCAAGCATCAATCGACTTAAAAAAAATTATTTAAAAGAAGAAAAATTAAAGGCTCTTGAATTAAAAGTAGCAAAATTGAAAGAAATTAAGAAATGAAAATAATAGCAATGATTCCTGCGCGCTTTGAAGCCAGCCGATTTCCGGGTAAATTAATGAAAGATTTGGCAGGGAAAACGGTTATTTTAAGAACATATGAAGGTACAAAGAATTCAAATTTGTTCGATGAAGTTTATGTTGTAACAGACAGTGAAGTTATTTTTGACGAAATAGTTTCTAACGGAGGAAAAGCGCTAAAAAGCAAAATTGAACACGAATCTGGCAGCGACAGGATTGCGGAAGCCATTGAAAATATGGACGTTGATATTGTTGTAAATGTTCAGGGCGATGAACCTTTCACAAAAAAGGAGCCGCTTTTGAAATTGTTGGAAGTTTTTAAAAATGATGCCGAAAATGAAATTGACATCGCTTCTTTAATGATTAAAATGAATGATAAAGTTGAAATTAACAATCCGAATAATGTTAAAGTGGTGACCGATGAGCGTAATTTTGCGATGTATTTTTCCCGATCTCCAATTCCGTATCCAAGAGATGAAACTTTAGCCGTTTATTTTAAACATATCGGAATTTACGCTTTCAGAAAAGAAGCATTATTAAAATTCACCAAATTGCCAATAAATAAGTTAGAAGCTGCTGAAAAACTGGAAAACCTTCGTTTTTTGGCAAATGGCTTAAAAGTAAAAATGGTTGAAACCAACCAAATTGCTATTGGCATAGACACACCCGAAGATTTGGAAAAAGCAAATGCTATTTTTAACAATAACAATAGCGCATATTGAGTTGATTTTTAAGTAAATAACAAATAACAAATAACGTATAACATTTAACATTTTAACAATGAGCTACATCAAAAGACAACCCAAAGATTTTATGAAATCGTTACAATTGATTCACTTTTCCTTTCTATTTTTTATTGTCATTTTTGCGGCATATGTCGCTTTAAATGCTGGAGAACTATTATTTTTTACCTTTCAGGAAGATAAAATGTTTTTGTATATGGCTATTCTTATTTCTTTTTTGGGAAATTTATCGAGTAAATATTTATATGCAAAACTTTTAAAGCAAATTCCGGCCAATGCTGAGCTTTCTCAAAAAGCCGCTAAATATAGTACCGCACATATTTTCAGGATTGCCATGCTGGAATTTCCTGCATTGATGTGCATTATATTTGTAATGGAATCCAACAATATTTTTTACTTTATTTTAGTTGGAATATTAATTCTGATGATTCTTGCGGTCTATCCAACAAAATATAAATTCGCAAATGAAGTTCCTTTGACAGCAAAAGAAAAATCAATGTTGGAAAACCTTTAAATAGTTTTTTAATTTTAAGATATTTGCAAACTAATTTTTAAAGATGGCACAAAAACCAAGCATACCAAAAGGAACCCGCGATTTTTCACCTTCCGAAGTGGCGAAACGAAACTATATATTTTCAACCATTCGCCAGGTTTTTGAAACATACGGATTTCAGCCTATAGAAACGCCAAGTTTTGAAAATTCTGAAACCCTAATGGGAAAATATGGGGAAGAAGGAGATAGGTTGATTTTTAAAATATTGAATTCGGGTGATTATTTAAACAAGGTTGATGATATATTGCTTCAAACTAAAGATAGTTTAAAAGTTACCTCAAAAATTTCAGAAAAGGCCTTGAGGTATGATTTAACTGTGCCTTTTGCCCGTTATGTGGTTCAACACCAAAATGAAATTGAATTTCCTTTTAAACGCTACCAAATGCAGCCTGTTTGGCGCGCGGATCGTCCGCAAAAAGGACGTTTCAGAGAATTTTTTCAATGTGATGCCGATGTGGTTGGCAGTAAAAGTTTGTGGCAAGAAATTGAATTTGTGCAATTGTATGATGCCGTTTTTACCAAGTTAAAGTTAACAGGAACAACCATCAAATTGAACAATCGTAAAATATTGGCAGGCATTGCCGAGATTATTGGCGCTGCGGATAAATTAATCGATTTCACGGTAGCGCTTGATAAATTGGATAAAATTGGAGCCGATGGCGTTGCCAAAGAAATGATGGAAAAAGGTATTTCTGAACAAGCCATTGAAAAAGTAAAACCTTTATTCAGTTTTGAAGGAAGCAATCAGGATAAATTAAACCAGTTGCAAACTCTTTTAACAGAATCTAAAGAAGGATTACAAGGCGTGGAAGATTTGCGTTTTATGGTTAATAATGTTGAAAAATTCGGACTGGAATCGGCCAAACTGTTGATTGATGTTACCTTGGCCCGTGGATTGAATTATTATACAGGTGCCATTTATGAAGTTTCCGCTCCGGAAGGCGTAAATATGGGCTCTATCGGTGGCGGAGGAAGATATGATGATTTAACCGGAATTTTTGGATTAAGTGATATGAGCGGTGTTGGTATTTCATTCGGTTTGGATCGTATTTATTTGGTTTTGGAAGAATTAAATTTATTTACAAATCTTGAGTTGCCGAAACCAAAAGTGCTATTTGTTAATTTTGGTGATGCCGAAGCTGCTTTTTGTATGAAAGCTTTAGTGGAATTAAGAAAACACAACATAAAATCGGAATTGTACCCTGATAGCACCAAACTGAAGAAGCAAATGAATTACGCGAATAAAAGAGAAATCCCCTATGTGGTTATGGTTGGATCTTCAGAAATTGAAAACAATGTATACACTTTAAAAAATATGCAAAGCGGGGATCAGGATGTGTGTAGCTTAAAAGATTTAATTAGAATCACCGCCGAACTTTAAAATATATCGTAAATTTGCATTTTTAATGATTAAAAATGTTTGAAGGTAAAAACATAATGACAAACAGAATAGATGAAATGGGAGATGATCACGTAGGATCATCTGCCAAAACACCTTTAAGAGCGGATGCTTTTGATATTTCAGACCAGGAAAAAATAGCGCGCATTCAAGCGAGTGTAAAAGATATTTTGACCACTTTAGGTATGGATTTGGAAGACGACAGTTTAAAGGGAACCCCAAAAAGGGTAGCAAAATCATTTGTAAATGAACTTTTTGGCGGATTAAATCCGGCCAATAAACCTAAATTATCTACATTCGACAATAATTATAAGTACGGCGAAATGTTGGTGGAAAAAAACATTGTTGTTTATTCTACCTGTGAACATCATTTATTGCCAATTGTAGGAAGGGCTCACGTAGCTTACATTTCTAACGGAAATGTTATTGGCTTGTCCAAAATGAATCGCATTGTAGATTATTATGCAAAACGACCTCAGGTTCAGGAGCGATTAACTATGCAAGTGGTGCAATCGTTGCAGGAAGCTTTGGGAACGGACGATGTGGCCTGCGTTATTGACGCCAAACATTTATGCGTAAATTCACGTGGCGTTCGCGATATTGAAAGCAGTACCGTAACTTCTGAGTTTGGAGGTAAATTTAAGGATGAAAATGTTCGTAGGGAGTTTTTGGATTACATAAAAATGGACACGGATTTTGAAGCCATAAAATAATAAACAGATTAAATAATTGATAAAAAAGCATCCATTTGGGTGCTTTTTTAGTTAGGTGCCAGTAAATTATAAGGATAATAAGGGATATTTCGAAGTATCCAAAAAATAAGAATAACCACTAAAATTACCAGAGGTGTTTTAGGGTGATAGATATAATTATAAATATTCTTTTTGAAAATAGTATTTATGCCTGTTACAATGAGGTGATATCCTATAAAAATTAAACTTATAAAAAACAGTACGTTTTGTTGCAAAACGCCAAAAATATTTAAATTTAAAAGCTGGTGGGTGGCGCGCTGGCTTCCGCAACCCGGACAATAAATACCTGTTGTTAAATACAAAGGACATTCAGGAAGATAGTTGACTTCATTTGGGTTGGTTAAAAAATAAAAGAGTGCCAAACTTAAACCTCCAAAAATAATGGCAAACCATTTAAATTTATTCCACATATATTTTTAATAACTGCCCATAAATGCCCAGCCGCCTATTGCAAAAACAATTATAAGGTAAAAAAAGCCAATGAGAAGACTAGAAACAATTCCCCAAGTCATCCATTTTTGGGCTTCTTTTGAGGATTTAAGAGCACCTTCATAATCACCCAAATCGAATTTGCTATTTACCTGCGAAGCAAATACAATGCCTGCAATTCCAAATGGCAAACAGCAAAATATGGTCACTAAAATAGATTCTATCAAATAGTTTTTTGGTGGATGTTGGTTCATAGTCGATTTTAGAGATTAATTTGTAATGAGCCAAATTATGAAAAAAAATAATGAACTGGAGGTATTTCAATTAAAATTTAATGAATTTCAGCTATAATTTACTTGTTATTAAATTCATTTTCAATTTTAAAAGATTGTTCCGCAGTATTGGCTACAGTTTGTGACTTAATTCTATTTTCGAACAAATTATTGTCATAACTTTGTGTAATAATTTTTAAAAATAAAAAAAATAAGACTATGGATTTTAAAGTTGGCGACAAAATTGCTGTTATTGATGATGTTATTAAAGGAAAAGTGGTTGCCATTCATCCAAATAAAATTGTAATCGAAGATGAAGATGGATTTCCTTATGAATATTTGCCTAAAGAATTGGTGATTATTAGAGAAAATCAGAAGGAACTTTCTAAATTCAGTGATATAGATAATGAATATTTGTCTGAAAAAATTAATGAAACTGCTTCTAAGAAACACTTGCCACAGTTTAAAACAAATGTAAAGCCGGATAAGTTGCCACCTATGGAAGTTGATTTGCACATCAATCAGCTAATTGTTTCAACAAAGGGAATGGACAATTATGATATGTTGACGCTTCAGTTGGAAACTGCTAAACACAAATTGGAGTTTGCCATTAAAAACAGAATTCCGAAAATAGTTTTTATTCACGGAATGGGCGCTGGAGTTCTAAAAACAGAATTGGAATTTTTATTTAAAAAATACAATGTTTACTGGAACGATGCTTCTTTTCAAAAGTATGGTTTGGGCGCAACAGAAGTTGTCATTTATCAAAACCCTAAATCTTAATTCATTATTTTTAATGTTCCAAAATTAAAGCTTTCTTCATAAATACGGTCATTTCCGTCTTTAAGCAACAATTTTAAAATAGTAATTTCATAAGAATAACCAGTTATAGCACCATTTGTCAAAATTTCTGTGGAAACAATGTTTATTGTACCAATCTCGTCAGCTTTAAGTTCTTTTAAAATCTTTGGTTCTAGTGGAGGAACATCTTGACAAAAATAGGTTGTACCAATCGATTTGTCAAAAATACGATAGGTTGCCATAACTGTGGTTGAAATTGGAAGAG
>CAMDPE010000170.1 GCA_945903795.1 Lutibacter flavus
CGTAAGGAGGATTTCAAAGATGCTATAGAAATATATAAAGATGAATTGAATAAGAACAATTTATTAGCCGAAAAGGCTTTAATAAAAATTAATTCTGAACGCAAAATTAAATATGATCAAATACTTACTGATATAGAAAAAGTAAATGAGGAGATCGATGCAGTAAATAAGGAAATTGATAAAAGACTAAAAGATATAACCTCTAAGGCGTTTGTAGACTTATTTACGAAAAATCTTCCTTTGTCTTTTGATTCTCTCGATGAAAATGCAAAAATTCTTAAACAAATGATTAAGAAAGATTTAGATAAAAATTTTTATGCAAGTCCTTCAAATAATATAAAATATGGGTTTGACAATTCGGGAAATAAACTGAACCTTTTTATAACTTACAAGGATGATTACTTTCCATTTCCTTCAGAGCAACAGGTGAATCAGTTAACCAAAGGTTTTTCGGTAACGAGTCTTACCAAAAAAAACAGAGCGAAAATTGAAGATTCATTTATTCCTGGTATTGTCCTCACCTATGCCTCTTATGCTTTTAATGCAACAAAAAACATAAAACAAGTAGTAATTTCAGTGGGAAAAGATACAGTTGATCATGCAACTGGAAAAGATTTTGTGGATTGGGAAAAACATTTACTTATTGAAAGGGAGAAGTTATTGGATATAAAATTTGACAAAATAATACCCTCAGAAACCCTCAGAATTTTTGAAACTATAGATAATGCTGAAACCGAACAAACAAAAATCAACTGGATTTCAACTAGTTCTTCAAAGAATGAATTTGCGGATAAATTCAAATCTATTGAATTAGAAGCTGGTAAATTAATTAAAGTATTTAATAATTTCAAAGATGAAAAATTTAAAGCCCCGGAACAAAAAGAATTAAAAAACGCTTTAGATAGAGCTATTCAAATTAGTGGTAAGAAAGCTAAGAAATCTTCATCCAGAATACGAGAAAGGTATGTTTCACAGGCTAAAAAACCACGAGAAATGACAGATACTGATTGGAATAGAAAGACAGAGTTGGAAAAAGATTTTATTGAAACAACAAATTTTCTTCGTGACTTATAAATAAATGGAAACTGTGACTATTGATTTACCATTGTAAGTCTTAAACTAATTTGGACTTTTGAATAGAAAGTCTTATTTAAATTTAAAGATAAATGCTTATGTCATGTATTTCACTTATGTTTAGTTTAATAGTCGTTCACATTTATAGAAAATAAATTGTTTTCTAAATTGATAAAAATAATCAATTTGGCTAATTACGAGTGACCATGCCATTTTAAAAGATACTGCAATTATAACTTGAATCTAACATTTATAAAACTTACCAGCCCAAAAGTTTTATTAAATGTTCTTTGTGTTCTAAGTAATAATCAAGTTCATTTATTTCATCAACTCTTGATTTAATTGATAAAATCTCCTCTATATAAAATACGCTTGAATTAAACGATGCCAATGCAAGCACTTTAATAAAACTTGGTTTAAAATGAATTTGAATTGACTTAACTTGTTCTTTGTAATCGTTAAGTGACTGAATTAAATCATCAATACTTGTATGATTAACCTCAGTTCGTATATTCTCGAATTGACTTTTTAAATCCTTTAATTTAAGTTGATTATTTTCTTCAGCTTTTCTAAAAAGCCAAGTTTGCTGTTCTGAATTATTCATTTTTTGAACCAAGCTTCCATATTCGAGAATTATCGTTTCAAGTTGAGAATTAGTTTTTGGGTTTAATCCTAAAACCGAAATAACATCATTTATTTTTATTGTCATTTTTAATTAAATAAAAATTAGATTTTCATTGCTTAATACCTTTTCATTATTGTAGCGATAGGCTACTAATTTTCCTTTTTTCGCAACACTATAATCAAGGCAGCAAATATTATCTCTTTGGATAGTTGGTTTCCCTTTTAACCAATAATGACCAAAAAACACAGGTTTTTCATTTTCATCATAATATTCTGTATTGGTTAAATTTGATTTATTGATTAAAGTATCTGGCAGATTATTAAGGGGATGAATACTTATTGAATTGAAGGTTGAATTGGCAGGATTTTTCCACCATTTTATCCTTAAATTTTCTCTTATGAACCCATCTTTATCTTTAAAAGTATTTCCATCTGGTAATTGAATTTCTTTTCCTTTTAGAGTATCTTCAATTGCAGTATTAAATATTGTTCCCTTTTTTACGGAATCAACAATTGTTGCGTCTGTTAATACCCCGTTTTCGAGGTGTGGTTTTAATTCATTAATTGTATTGGGAATCCATGAGGCGTGTACTGCTCTGAAATGTTCTGTTTCATAAAATAACGGTAATGTCATAAACCAATCAATATAATTATCATATTCTTTTTGGTTGTTTTTAAATTCCATCAGTGTATTATAATGCTGTAGAATATTTTTAATTGAATGGTGACGTAAATGCCCACCTTCAGTTTCTTGAAAATGAAAACAGATGGCATTGTACTCATGATTTCCCATCAATGCAATGGCATTTTCACTTTCTACCATACCTCGAACAATTTCAAGTGTTTCCTTTATTTTTGGACCACGATCTATGTAATCGCCCACAAATAATACTTTTCTTTCAGGATGACTATAAACACCGTTTTTAATAGTATACCCCATTTTTTTTAATAATGCTTTTAATTCATCGGCATGGCCGTGAATATCTCCAATAAAATCTATCATTTTTTTATATTTGTTTTAGTGTTATTTATTTAAAAATTCTTCCTCTATTTTGGTTTTAAAAGAACCTAAGGATTGCGAATATCTTCCTAAACAGGAAGAATCGATTTGAACCCGTGGTATGGTCTCTTTTAAGTTTTTGCGTTAGTCTAAGTGATTAAAAAACACTAAAACCAACAAATATATGTTTTGTGTAAATAAACATTTTTTTCCTTTGTAAAGGCTCATTGTTTTAGCACCTTCGCTTGTAATTGCAGGTTGCTACCTCACTAAAGAGGTTCCTAATGAACAATTGTAAGATACGAATTAATTTCCTAATATTCAAATTTTTAGACTGGTTTTTGCCGAGAAATAACATTTATTTAAATTTAAACATTTTAGAAAATTCCCAGAAAATTTTAAACTTGAAAATTAGAATCTCTATCAACTTATAAAAATTTCTGAAAAATTATTTTTACAAAAATGATATATTCAAAGTGGATCTCATTTTATTGGGAAATATAATTTTATATTGGATAAACAATTATCCCCCCTTTAGAAATTTAAAATATCCCTTCATGCTATGTTGCGATACGAGTACCCCGGCAGGGAGGGCGGAGTCTTAGGGACTACCGTCACCCCAAGACATTGTCCGGCTTTGCAACATCATCAACAGGTTGCCGACCCTCAATTCCCATATACAACTCACCTTCTTTGAATTGATTTTTTTATTGATCTGATCCTCCCTTGATCAAAAACTTTGTCCGGGATAAGAATCTATTTGAGTTTTGTGGAATATTAATCACAACAAAAAAAGGAGGAAGTGGAAAAGCTAAAGTTGATGTTGATGATTGATTAATAGTGGATAAATCCTTAAACGTTAAATAATTCTTAATAAATAGTTTTTTTATTAAGAATATAATTATTAAGTTTGCATGTATAGACATTTAAACATTATGATAAATGAGTAAACGTTAATAACTTTTGAGAGGTTTTACATGGTTATTATGATAAAACCTAAATTAAATTATTTAATAATAAATAATATAGTATCAACTTAAAAACTAAAATTATGA
This sequence comes from Lutibacter flavus, assembly GCA_945903795.1. Lineage (GTDB taxonomy): Bacteria > Bacteroidota > Bacteroidia > Flavobacteriales > Flavobacteriaceae > Lutibacter > Lutibacter flavus_A. Next base: position 3,754 of record CAMDPE010000170.1, read on the forward strand.
GTAAACTAAAATGTCAAATTCCTTTTCTATATAAGAAATGGAAATGGTTATCTTTTAAAGATAATAAAGTATTGATCTTATTTTTGTGTTTTGGATTAGCAAGTGTATTTGCAAATTATTCCTATTCGCAGAATGCTATTAAAGGAACTGTAACTGATGAAAGCGGAGTTCCTTTGCCTGGAGTTAACATTATTGAAAAAGGAACAACTAATGGTACCACTACCGATTTTGAAGGAAACTTTAACTTAACGGTATCTAATAATTCTTCAGTAATGGTTTTTTATTATTTAGGATACAAGGCAAAAGAAGTGCTTGTTGGCCCTGAATCTACAATCAATGTTAAAATGGTTTCAGACGAACAACAACTGGATCAAGTTATGGTGATTGGCTATGGTACAAAAAGAAAATCAGAACTTACAAATGCCGTCGTTCAAGTGGATGGGGATGTAGCTAAGAAAGTGCCAACCTTAAATTCGGCGAATGCATTGCAAGGTCAGTTGGCTGGACTTAATATTACACAAACTTCCAATACTCCAGGTTCAGATAATCCCATAATTAATATTAGAGGGGCTAATACTTTTGGAAATAATTCAGCATTAATTGTTATCGATGGTGTACCAAATGCAGATCCAGAAGGGTTAAATAGAATTAATCCAAATGATATCGAATCGATTTCTGTTTTAAAGGACGCTTCTGCTGCAATTTATGGAGTGCAGTCTGCTGGAGGTGTTATTTTAGTTACAACAAAACGTGGTAATACAGGGAAAACTCAATTTAATTTGGTTACTTCAAATGGTTTTCAAACGGCAACGAATTTACCAAGAATGGCGAAAGCCTCTTCATTCATGCGAGCTTTGAATAATAAAAACTTATTAGAAGGAACATCAATAATCTACTCAGATGAGCAAATTGCTCAATTTGAGTCTGGTGAAAAAAAAGGAACTGATTGGTTAGAGTCGATATTAGCATCATCAATCAATCAAGAAAAATATGATTTAACGGTTTCTGGAGGAAGCGAAAAAGCAAGATACTTTGTAAGTGGAAGTTATGGAAGCCAGGGCTCTCCACTTGTAAATGATGATAAATTTAAGTTAAATCAAGGAAATTTTAGAACTAATTTAGATGTTAATGTTTTCGAAGGATTTGAAGTGGGAGTAGACCTATCTGCAAGAACTAAGCAAACCTATACTTCAGCATATGGGCCAGGAGGGCAAGTGGCAGCATCTTTAGATTTTAATCCCACTTTACCTGCATTCATTGACGGGGATATAAATAAACCTACCAATGGAGACGGTTCTCTTTCTCCAATTGCTGTAGCACTTGGTGATGGATTTGAAAAGTATGATTCAAGATTGTTTAATGGGAAGTTAAGTATGAAATATCTTATTCCAAATGCAGGAGGATTATATGTAAGTGCATTTACTTCGTTGATTTCTGGTTCTGATTTCATAAAAAGATTTGTTACCCCTTATGACTTCTATTCGAAAAATGAAGCTACAGAAGAAATTATTAAGAACGAAACTGTATTAGTAGGAGGATTTGTAAATGGTTTGTATGAAAATTGGGCACAAAGCTTCAGGGCCACTTTTCATGGAGAATTAGGATATAATCATGTGTTCAATGAGATCCATAAAGTTTCAGCTTTTGTGGCTTATGAAGATATGACCTTTAAGGTAAATTCAACCTTAGCTGCTAGAAACAAATATAACTCCTATGCTATTCCAGAGCTTTTTGCGGGCGTATCAAATAGTCAATTTTACCAAACAGATGGGTATTCAAACGCTCAGGCTTACCAAACATTCATGAGTAGATTGACCTATGATTATAAAAACAAATATTTGTTTAGTTTTAATTTTAGAGCGGATGGTTCTCCAAATTTTGCTCCAGAATACAGATGGGGGTATTTCCCTGGGGCATCAGTAGGCTGGGTTGTTAGTAATGAAGACTTTTTCCCTAAAAGTTTTTTAAACAAATTAAAGTTAAGGGCTTCATGGGGGCAATTAGGTAATGACAGAGTGCCAACATTTCAATATTTATCGTCATTCAACATTACTAAAGGAGCTAACATAAATAATTCTGATTCTCAAGGTATTACCCCTGGTAGTACCGCAAATCCAAATATTACATGGGAAGTATCTACTAATATAGATTTAGGTGCGGAAATGGGTTTTTTTAACAATAAATTATTTGTTGAATTTGATTATTTTAGAGTAAATACTGATAATATTTTGGCTAAAAGGAATTTTTCAGTACCAGATTATACCGGTTTAATATTACCTGATGAAAATATAGGGACAATGATTAATAAAGGGTTTGAGCTACAAGTGTTGTATAGAGACAACATTGGTAGTAAATTTAGCCATAGTATTGGTGCTAATTTTTCATTAAGTAAAAATAAAATTACATTTTTTGACGAGACACCAAATGCTGACCCAAATGTTGAAGCTTATCAGAGACTTACAGGTAGTCCTTTAGGTTCACCACTTATGCTTCATGCTATTGGCATCTACAAGACCGATGAAGAGGCACAAACAGGAGCAACCTACCCAGCAGCAAGAGCGGGGTACTTAAAATATGAGGACAAAAACAATGATGGGGTTATCAATTCAAATGATATGTACAGGAAGGCACTAAAGCCTGAAGTTAATTATGGTTTACAGTATACTGCGAATTATGGTGGATTTGATTTAACATTGTATTTTACAGGTAGACAGGGCGATTATTGGCAGTTTGGTAATGATTTTGGTCAAACAAGAGGTAATAATTTGCAATATTCTGCAGTAAATAGTTTTTCAGCCGATAATCCAAATGCAGAATTGCCAAAAAGTGGGCAAAACAGTATAGGTATGCTTTCAGATTTTAATCTACAGACAATCTCTTGGTTTAGGCTTAAAACCTTAAACCTGGGGTATAACTTTCAAGACAAAGAGATGTTGTCAAAATTGAAAATTACCAATTTAAGATTTTATGCTTCCGCAGATAATGTGATGATGTTATTTAATAACATTTCTAAATATGGTGCAGGTGATCCAGAATTGAGAGGCAATAAATCTTTTGTAGACCCAGCATCAAGAAGCGGATCTTTAGTCAACCCAGATTTGATTAATAGTGGATTTTCAGGCTATCCTTTGATGAGCACGTTGACTTTTGGAATTGATTTAACTTTTTAAATAAAAAATTATGAATAATATTAAAAATTTACGGTTACTAATATCGATGGCGGTAGGTCTGGTATTTATTGGTTCACTATTTGTTTCTTGTAGCAAAAATTCATTATTAGACATTGAACCTTCAGATAGACTATCAGAATCTGCTGTATTTAATGATGTCAATTTATTACAATCATACGTATATAACACCTATAATGGAATTAGAGCAATGGCGTATCCAGCTATTGGACAGTATGATGGTTTGACAGATATTTTAGTTTG
>CAMDPE010000171.1 GCA_945903795.1 Lutibacter flavus
ATTTTGAAAAGGCAAAAGAAATTTTATTGTCAATTGATGACCACAGCATTTAATAAGGTAAACTATTAAAATTTGCCATAAAATTTGTATTTTCGTATTCTTAATAAAATCTATAAAAATACGAGAATGAGAAATATTCTGGTTATTGGTTCAGGCCAATCATCTTCTTCATTAATTACTTATTTATTAAACAAATCATTCAGCGAAAATCTACATATTACTGTTGCCGATGTTTCTTTGGAACTTGCCAAAAGCAAAGTTAAAAATCATGAAAATGGCACTGCAATATCACTTGATATTTTAAATGAAACTGAGCGAAAAACTGCCATAAAAAATGCCGATATTGTAGTTTCTATGCTGCCTGCCCATTTGCATATCAATGTGGCAAAAGATTGTTTAGAGTTTGGAAAAAGTATGGTTACAGCCTCTTATATTTCAAACGAAATGAAGTCACTTCATAAAGAAGCTGTTGAAAAAAATCTGGTTTTTATGAATGAAATCGGTTTGGATCCTGGAGTAGATCATATGAGCGCCATGCAGGTGATAGACCGTATTCGCGAAAAAGGTGGTAAAATGCTCTTGTTTGAATCATTTTGCGGCGGTTTGGTTGCTCCGGAAAGCGATGACAATTTATGGAATTATAAATTTACCTGGAATCCGAGAAACGTAGTGTTGGCCGGACAAGGAGGTGCTGCAAAATTTTTGCAGGAAGGAACCTACAAATACATTCCTTATCACAAATTATTCAGACGTACAGAAATTTTGAATATTGAAGGTTACGGCAAATTTGAAGGCTATGCCAACAGAGATTCCCTTAAATACAAAAGTGTTTACGGATTGGACAATATTTTAACATTGTACCGCGGAACCATTAGGCGTGTTGGTTTTTCAAGAGCATGGAATGTTTTTATACAATTGGGAATGACCGATGACAGTTATACCATCGAAAACTCGGAACATATGACTTACCGTGCATTCACAAACTCCTTTTTGGCCTACAATCCATTTGATTCGGTTGAATTAAAATTGCGCTATTATCTAAAAATTGATCAGGATGATATTGTTTGGGATAAGTTGGCTGAACTGGATATTTTTAGTTCCACAAAAATGGTTGGACTTAAAAATGCGACACCTGCCCAAATTCTTGAAAAAATATTGAGAGACAGCTGGACTTTAAAAGAAAATGACAAGGATATGATTGTGATGCAGCATCTTTTCGGCTATGAATTAAATGGCGAAAAACAGCAAATTGAAAGCAGTATGGTTTGTATTGGCGACAACCAAACTTATACCGCAATGGCAAAAACTGTTGGATTGCCTGTTGCTATTGCCACCTTGAAAATATTAAATGGAGAAATTAAAACACCGGGCGTTCAAATGCCTATTCTGAAGGAAGTTTACGAACCAATATTAAAAGAGTTGGAAGAAAACGGCATTGTGTTTCACGAAAAAATTGTACCTTATTTGGGTTACAATCCGGAACGGGTAACTGGATAATTTTACAATTTCAAATAAAAATCCTGAACTAAACTTTTATATTCCTCAGTGTAATTGTGGCGCGACAATTCCAAGGTTAATTCACTGTGGATTGGTTCTGTTTTCAGAAAAGAAAGTTGTAATAAACTTCTTTTAACAACAGTATTTACAGCACCTTTAACGCGCGTAATTCTGTTTGGATAAAGCTTATTTTCTTTAGCAATTTTAAGAAAGTTTTCTTCTTCCTCAAAAGGAATTATAAACGCACAATTTCCATTTTTCGACAATAATTTTGAAGTTGATTCCAATAAATCGGCATACGTTAAACTTTCTGCATGGCGCGCCATCGCACGTTCTTCTGAAAGTTCTTTGTAGGTTGACGTATAAAAAGGCGGATTTGAAATAATGAAATCGTATTTCTCATCAATTTCATCGGTGAATTCAGTCAATGAAGCGTGATAACAAAACAATCGATCTCCCCAATCGCTGTTTTCAAAATTTTCAACCGTTTGTTCATAAGCGGCATCATTCAGTTCAATGGCATCAATGGTTTCTGCATCACTCCGCTGCGCCATCATTAAGGCAATTAAACCTGTTCCTGCACCAATATCCAAAATACTGTTGGGATAAAAATCCAAATTTGCCCAAGCGCCTAATAAAACACCATCGGTGCCAACTTTCATCGCTGTTTTATCTTGTTGAATGGTAAATTGCTTGAATTGAAAAGGTTTCATTTGTTGTTTTTTTAAGTAATCACGAGCTGGACGCTCGCGGAAAGTTGGAACCGGTTTTTATTTTTTTATTAGTTTTTGATTTTCTATAATATCCACATATTTTTCAAAACCAATCTTTTTGGCAATAATTGTTTTTTCGGCATCCAATAAATACAAAACAGGTGTTTGAAATACATTGTAAAGTGTTTGAAAATCAACTTCTTCTTTAGAATAATTTCCATAAACCACGGTTGATGGCTGCACGTGTATCCAATCGTGCAATTGCTCTTTTTCAATAAAATCCTTCCAATCTTTCTCCATATCCTTGTTGATATTTACGGCGTACACCCGAATATTTTTTTCCTTCCAAACTTCCTCATACATTTTTTTTATTTTAGGCAATTCGGTGGTGCAATGTCCGCAATTTGGATCCCAAAAAATCAATGCCAAATAGGTTGCCTTCACATCATACAAATTGTTGTTGGCGCCATTTAAGGAAGTCATAAATAAATTTGGCGCCTTATTGCCTATTAAATTGTCTTTCATATACTTATAAGAAAAACCTAAGGACAATTTTTGCTTTTCCGTTAGCCAACTGTAGGTTTTATTTAAAAAATACTTGTTGTAAATATTGATAAAAACCCTGTCGAGTCCCATAATTTTTGCATCGGCATATTTATTTACAAAATACAAACTTAGGTAAGAAAACATCTCATTTTCCTTTGACCCTGTTTGATCTAAAATATAAATCACTTCCTTGGTAATTTCATCAGTAACCGCATCCACAAATGTGGTAAAATACGTGTCTATTTTATTTTCCAAAAAAGGAGAACGCAGCATACGGCTGTCGCTAAAATCGAGGTCTTTTATAAAATTGTTTTTTGCGTAGCTTAAACTGTCCTGCCTGTTTTTTAAAGGTATTATGGCATTTTCAAAGTCGAAAAAGGAATCTAAAGGCTGGGACAATTTAAAAAAAAGCGCCAAAACGCTTGTTGGATTGTTGTTGATATAATCGTTTTTATGTTGTTTGATGGCTGCATTTATGGCCAACATATTTTCTTTTACGGCCAAACTGTCTTTTGCTATTTTTTGAATTGCCAAACTTTCCTGAAACGCTTTTAAGGCAAGCATTTTATTTTTGAGAAAAAAATTAAAATCAAAAAAATCCTGGTTGGTTTTAGAGTTGTTTACCTTATTTAAATCCGTTTCATTTAAAGCTTTTTTAATCGAAAATTGTTGCGTGTCATCCATCATAAATTCCATCACAACACTTTTTTCATTGTCAACCAATAAATAAATGCCTTCAGTATATTTTTTATCCTTTTTAAAAACAACGCGGCCCGAGGCGTTTGCTTTGGCCGAATCCAATAAAACAGTGTATTTGCCGTAATAACCGGCCAAATAATAATTGTTGTTTGCAAAAGAATATGACTCAAAGCTTATTTCACTTTCGCTTTTTTGTTGCGCACTGATTGAAACGTGAAAACACACAAAAAGTGCAAACACTACATATTTTTTCATCAAAAAATTGGTTTTAGGCGGCATTGTTACTTTGTACCAGCCACAAAAGTAATTTTTTTTAAGTTATTGGCAACTGAAAATAAAATTTGCCAAAACATTAATTTTTTAAGTATTGATAAAAAATTTAAGATTATAAACTTAGTTATAAGCACATTACGATTTAAACCGCCCTGTGTTTTTTGGTTGTGAAGAACTAATTTTAAGACTACATTTAAAATTATTAAAGAAACTTCAGGTGTTGTTAACAATATTAACAACTTATTAACAATATTTGACTATTTTTGAAGTACCTAATTACATTACCAAACCCTTATTTTGGTAACAAAATCATAGCAATGCCAAATTTCGCCCCAAATTCTGCAAAAAGACAGGTCTTTTTATTTACAATTATAATCGCAATATTTGTTTCCTTTTCAACAAGTGCGCAAAAATCATTCAATTTAAATAAAATTGAAAATCAATTACCTAAAGAAATTGCTTCTTCAACAATTGAATCATCAATTAAATTTGAAAATGTAAAAAGAGCAAGACAACTTCAAATTAACTCAGCTTTACAAAGCGCAAATCAAATCAACATAAATGATTTTATTACGCTTGATTTATTTGATAATAAATCATTTGATGCAAAAGTTGAAAATGTTTTTGTTGATATTAATGGAACTCTTATTATTAGAGGGAAACTATTAGGATTCGATTATGCATATTTCAGAATAGCTACATTTCAAGATAAAAGTCTTATTAATGTAGAAATTCCTGAGACAAATGAGCTTTATGCATCAAAGTTTGACCATAGCAATAATTCTTATTATTTAGTTGAGGTTGATAAATCAAAACAAGTTAAAATTGAAGGAAGCCAACCGTCAATACCGCCACTCAAAAAAGAGGACAATGGCAATCAGCAAAAAGGGGAAATATTAAACAATCCATTTACTAGCAATGGCGAGTTTACACAGGATATAGTAACAGTTTTAATTGTATACACGCCTGCTGCTGCTCTTTGGGCAACCAATAATGAAGTCTCAATCAACAATACCATTAGCCTTCTTATGGATAAGGCTAAATTAGCACTTGATAACAGTAATACGCTATTAACACTCGAGCTTGTTCATTCAGAACAAGTTAGCTATACCGAATTAAATTCAAGTAGTGATTTAGATAATTTAACTTATACCACTGATGGTTTCATGGATAATGTGCATACTTTAAGGGATACCTATGCCGCAGATTTAGTTGTACTATTAGAGGAAATAGACTTTACAGGTGGGTTAGCATGGCTACTAAACAATACGTCGGGAACTCCATCAAACGGGTTTTCTTTAAATAGAGTGCAACAAGCTAGCTGGACATTTACAATTATTCATGAAATAGGACATAATTTAGGGCTTGGGCATCATAAATTACAAACTACTCAGGCTGGTCCTGGGATATTTCCCTATGCTGCGGGTTGGCGTTGGACTGGTACAGATGGCAACTTGTATAACTCTGTAATGAGTTATGATAGTGGATTTCCAGATGGCTTAACTTCATCAGATGCACCTCATTTTTCAAATCCAAACATTAATTATCAAAGTGTGGCAACTGGTGATGCGGTAGATGGCGATGCAGCACTAACTATCAGAAAAACGAAAGGTCCTGTTTCTCTATACAAGGTAGCAGCTAGTAATGTTTCTAATTTAAATCCGGCCAGTGGCCATGCAGGAACGGTGGTTACTATAACGGGTACTGGTTTTATAGCAAGTTCAACTGTTGAATTTAATGGCGTTTTATACCAAGCTGCTGGTGATGGTAGCGGGCTTGTAACTTTTATAAATAGCACAACCATTGAAGTTATTATACCTTGCAGGCCTTCAAGTGGCCCTATTGATATAAGCGTTGATAATAGCCCTTCTCAAACATTCACTTATATAGCACCAAAGTTAACAACCATTTTACCCAATTTAGAATATTGCGACGGGGAAACTTTTTATGATAACCTTAGTAATGGCTTAGCGCTAGCAGGAAACCCTACAACACTAACTGATGGAGGTACACTCAGCTTTAATTGGACCAATGATAATACAACCGTAGGTTTGGCAGCTTCAGGAACTGGAGCTCTTGAAATACCAACTTTTACAGCTATAAACGCTACAAATGAACCTATTACTGCCACAATCACTGTTACACCTGTAGTGAACGCCTCTGGTATTACATGTACTGGTGCACCTGTTTCATTTACAATTACTGTAAATCCAGAACCTATTGTTACACCAATAAACCCTATTAGTGTATGTAGTGGAGCTATCATACCTCAAATAAATTTATTAGCCAGTTCACCAAATTTTGGAACAGGGGTTTCGTTCACTTGGTCTAGAACTAATGAAGCTATTGGACTTACGCCTTCAAGCGGTACAAGTTCACCAATACCTTCTTTTACAGCAACTAATGTTGGCACAAGTACCTTAACCTCTACTTTTACGGTAATACCAACCTACAAAACTTGCATAGGCACTACCGAAACATTTACAATAACCGTTGAACCTGCTAGCAGTGGTGGTACACTTACCGCTGTAAACCCAATAATTTGTGAGGGAAATAGTACAATATTAAATTTGACCAACAATATTGGAGGTGTTGTTGAATGGCAATCTTCAACAGATAATTTTGGAACATTTCTTCCAATTGCAAATACATCTTCTTCTTTAACTGTGAGCCCCATAGTAAATACACAATATAGGTTAGTAGTGCAAAGTGCAGGTTGTGCTCCTGCTTTTTCTAATATTGTACAGGTAACTGTGAATCCGCCTGTTATACCAGGAAGTGTATCTGGTGGAACTACCATATGTGCTGGATCAAGCAGTGGATTGCTTAAGTTAGCAGGTAATAATGGAACCGTTGACACTTGGCAATATTCAACAGATAGTGGAGTAAACTGGATTCCAATTGCTGGAACTACTGGTCAAAATAATTACACATCTGTTCCTTTGTTTCAAGAAACCATGTTTAGAGCCATGGTAGTAAGTGGCAGTTGTCCTTCAGTAGCTTCTGCAGAAACAACCGTAACAGTTACAGGACTAGCAGGTGCAGGAAATTTAAACCCTATAAATACCACTTTTTGTGCCGGAACGAGCCAAACATTAACACTAAGTGGTTTAACAGTTGGTAGTATATCCAATTGGGAATACCGCAATGTAAGCACTGGAAATATTTGGACTGCTATATCTCCTGCGGTTAATACTTCAAATTATTTAGCTAGCCCAACGCAAGATACAGAATACAGAGTCGCTGTCGATAATGGCGTATGTCCAACAGATTATTCTACAACTGCAACTATAAATGTAGATCCTATAATAAACATAAGTTCGCTCACCTTTGATACTGGATTCTCATCACCAGTATGCAGTGGTTCAACAGTAAATGTTGCATTTAATGTAACCACTGGCACATTAAATTATTGGGAAAGTAAACCAACTAGTGGAACAACTTGGAAT
>CAMDPE010000172.1 GCA_945903795.1 Lutibacter flavus
TTTTTTTAACAAGTAGCGCTAATTATATAAAAGTTATTTACGCTTTTTCTTTTGAATCGATAATAATTGTCACCGGCCCATCATTGATCAGTGCCACTTTCATATCGGCGCCAAACTGTCCGGTTCCCACTTTTTTGTTTAGCTGAAGTTCTAATTGTTTGATAAATTGTTCGTACAACGGAATCGCGGTATCGGGTTTTGCAGCATAGATATAAGAAGGACGATTTCCTTTTTTGGTGCTTGCGTGCAAGGTAAACTGGCTTACAACAATGGCGTCTCCGTTTATTTCCAGCAACGATTTATTCATCACGCCATTTTCATCATTAAATATGCGGAGATTGGCAATTTTTTTGGTGAGCCATTCAATATCCGTTTTATCATCAGCTTCTTCAATGCCCAATAAAATAAGCAATCCGCTATTAATTTCACTGACTTTTATTTCGTCAATGGTTACGGATGCTTTTGAAACTCTTTGGATGACTGATCTCATTTAATGTTGATGTGTTTAATCGTTTATTTGTTGAATTGGGTAATTGTGTATTTGACTAGAACTTCCGTCTTCGGACTTCGGACTTCGGCCCTCTAGGTGTAAATATCTGTTCTGTAATTTTCTTCGTTGCCTTCAACCATTTGAATATAACTGTTGTACCGTGAATAGGCAATTTCCTCGTTTTCAACGGCATCTTTTATAGCGCAATTGGGTTCGTTCATATGCAAACAATTGTGGAATTTACAATTTCCTTTCAGCTTAAAAAATTCGGGGAAATAATCTGCTATTTCTTTAGGTTCAAAATCAACCACGCCAAATCCTTTGATTCCGGGCGTATCAATAATGAATCCGCCAAAACTCAATTCGTACATTTCGGCAAAAGTGGTGGTGTGTTGTCCTTGCTTGTGCTGTTTGGAAACCTCGGCGGTTTTTAAATTCAGACTAGGCTCAATGGCATTGACCAAGGTTGATTTCCCCACACCCGAATGTCCCGAAAACATCGTTGTTTTATCTTTCATTAAGGCCTTCAGCTTGTCTATATTGATGTGTTTTGTGGCAGAAACATCTATACATTGGTAACCAATTTCCGTGTAAATAGCCTCATATTCCGCTTTTATTTCCAGCTGCTCTGGCGTGTACATATCAATTTTATTGAAAAGAATCACAGCATGAATGCTGTAGGCTTCCGCAGTGGCCAAAAAACGGTCTATGAATCCGGGAGATGTTGGCGGACTGTCTATAGTCACCAAAATAAAAGCAGTGTCGATATTGGAAGCGATGATGTGCGTTTGTTTGGAAAGGTTTACGGACTTGCGAATGATGTAGTTTTTGCGTTCAAAAATTTTATTGATAACGCCAGTAAGTTTTCCTTCTTCATATTCAAAATTTACGTGGTCGCCAACAGCCACCGGATTGGTGCTTTTGATGCCTTTCATGCGAAACTTTCCTTTCAGCCGGCAATCAACCCTGTCGCCATCTTCGGCATACACATTATACCAGCTTCCTGTAGATTTTGTAACAACTCCTTTCATGCCTGCAAAGATATTTAAAAGTCTTTACAATATGGAATATTAAATACGCATTGGGAATAGCAAGAAATATAAGAAAAAAAATATAATGCGGAAAACAGCGGATTGTAATATCAAAAAAAGCTTCAATTTCTTGAAGCTTTTTTGTTGACCCACAAGGACTCGAACCTTGACTGACGATACCAAAAACCGGAGTGCTACCATTACACCATGGGTCATTTTGCGGGTGCAAATTTAGCCTAAAGTTTCAATTCAACAAATAATTTGCCGTATTTTTTTATAAAATTTGTTTTAGAAACGGTTTATCACTTATTTAACAACGCATATTGCCATAACTTTCAAAAATTAATTTTTATTTTACTAAATTCGCTTCGCTTTAACTATTTACTATGAACGCATTCAATTTTTCTAAATGGAACACCATAATTGGGTGGTCTGCTTTTGCAATAGCCTTAATAACTTATACACTAACCCTTGAACCTACAGTGAGTTACTGGGATTGCGGCGAATATATTGCCACTTCCGTAAAACTTCAGGTTGGGCATCCGCCGGGAGCGCCTTTGTTTCAAATGTTGGGTGCATTTTTTGCGTTGTTTACCAATGAAGTAACAGAAATAGCCAAAATGGTCAACTTTATGTCGGCTTTGGCAAGTGCATTTACCATTTTATTTTTGTTTTGGAGCATTACGATGTTGGCAAAAAGATTGGTTGATACCACCAAGGAATTAAGCAAAAGCACATCAATTGCCATCTTGGGAAGCGGTTTGGTTGGCGCGTTAACCTATACGTTTTCGGACAGTTTTTGGTTTAGTGCCGTAGAAGCAGAAGTTTACGCGATGTCGTCATTTTTAATGGCGCTTTTATTTTGGCTGGGCTTGCATTGGGAAAAAGAAATGGAGGAACCGCGTGGCGACAAATGGTTGTTACTGATCAGTTTTGTGGTGGGATTGTCATTTGGCGTACATATTTTGTCATTACTGGTAATTCCTTCCATTGTATTTCTTTATATCTACAAAAAATACAAAAATTTGAATTTTAAGCAATTCATTGTTGCCAATATTGTTGCCATATTTGTATTGTTTTTGGTTTTTAAATTGTTATTTCCTTACACCTTAAAATATTTTAGCGCGTTGGAATTGTTTTTTGTGAATTCCATCGGCTTGCCGTTTAATTCGGGAAGTATTATTGCGGGAATATTGCTGATTGCCTTTTTTTACTTCGCGTTGCAATACACGCACAAGAAACAACAGGCAGATGCAAACACCATAATTCTTTCTGTGCTTTTTATTATGATCGGATTTTCTTCCTGGATTATGTTGCCTATCAGGGCGAATGCGAACACCACCATCAACGAAAACAATCCGTCGAGTGCGCGTGAATTGCTGGCCTATTACAACCGCGAACAATATGGGGATTCCAACGTTTTTTATGATACGTATTATTCGATTGTTTACGACAGGGAAACCGACAAAAGCAATCCTACAAAAGATGACAAACCCAAATATGAAAAGGATTTAAAAGCAGGAAAATATGTGATTGTAAATAATTACAAAGATGCCTTACCAAACTGGAACAGCACCCATAAAGGCATCATTCCAAGAATGGTAAGCACAGACGCTTCTGTCATAAAAAATTATAAAGCAATTGCAGGTATTCCACAAAGCAGCAAGAACAGACCCAATTTTATTGAAAACATTAAATATATGGTCGATTTTCAGTTTGGGTATATGTATGGCCGTTATTTTATGTGGAATTTTGTTGGAAAACAAAATGATGAACAGGGCAATCTCGATTTACAAAATGGAAACTGGTTAAGCGGCATTCAGTTTATTGACGAATTTAGGCTGGGCATTCAATCAAATTTGCCTTCGGATGTACAGGACAACAAAGGCAGAAACACCTATTATTTCCTTCCTTTTATCTTGGGGATTATCGGATTGTTTTTCCATCTGAAAAAGAACAAAAACGATTTTTACACCCTATTTCTCTTTTTCGTGTTTACAGGCTTGGCCATTGTATTTTACACAAATCCAAAGCCTTTTGAACCAAGGGAGCGCGATTATGCAGTAGTGGGCTCGTTTTACATTTTTGCCATTTGGGTGGGATTTGGCGTGTTGGCGCTTTATCAAAAGTTAAAACAATATGCCAACAAAAATATAGTTGCCATTGCTGTTACTGTAGTTTCCCTTTTGGCCGTGCCGGTGTTGATGGCATTTCAAAACTGGGACGACCACGACCGATCTAATCGTTATACCTCACGATTAAATGCAACCGCTTATCTGGATTCTTGTGCGCCAAACGCTATTTTGTTTACCATTGGCGATAACGACACTTTCCCGCTTTGGTATATGCAGGAAGTCGAAAATTACAGAACCGACATTAAGCTGATCAATACCAGCCTTTTTCAAACCGATTGGTATATTGATCAAATGAAGCGAAAAACGTATGATGCCGCACCCATTCCATCGCAATTAACCCACGACCAATACAAATGGGGAACGTTGGATGTTGCCTATTATTTCCCTGAAATTATTCCGCAATTGAAAGATTCTGTCGTGGATATTCAATACTTTATGAAATGGATAGAAAGCGACCAAGACATTACTTTTTACGATTTGGATGATGACGGCATTCAAGAAAAAATATTGCCAACCAATAAAATAAGGGTGCCTGTTGACAAAGAAATGGTGCTAAAAAATGGCATTGTGGCCCAAAAAGATGCAGATCTTATTTTGCCTTATATTGACATCGAGTTTGATGGTGCACTTACAAAAGCGAGAATTTTAATGCTAGATATTTTGGCCAATAACAATTGGAAACAGCCCATCTATTTTACAGGCGGCGCGCAAGCTGATGAAGAATATATTTGGCTGAAAGATTATTTGCAATTGGATGGAATGACCTACAAGCTAGTGCCGATATTAACAAAGGATGACGGTAATTTCTTTGAAATGGGTCGCATAAATACTGATGTTATGTATAAAAATGTAAAAAAGTGGGATTGGAAAAATATTACTGATGACAACATTTACTTAGATACAGAAACACGAAAAAACTCGGTGACCTACCGCAACAATATGGAACGTTTGGCCAGAGCTTTAATGGTTGAAAAGAAAAATGAAAAGGCTGAAGAAATTATAGATCTTTCTTTGGAGAAAATGCCAGTGGCTAAGTTTGGACATTATAGTATGCTGATTGGTTATGTTGATTTATATTATGGTTTGAACAAAAAAGAAAAAGCCAGAAAATTGACTTCGGAATTAAAAATAGTTTTACAGGAAAATTTAAGATATTATGCCCAGTTTGATGAGTCGACTGTAGAAGTTGTTTATAGCGACATTGAGCGCAGTTTACTGATGTATGATCAACTTATTAAAACAGCCATTCGCTTTGATGATGAAGCTTATGCAAACACTTTAAAAGAAGAATATGTTGGTTATTTAAAATTATTTGATTTTTTAATCAGCGAAGAAGATAAATAAAGTTTTTACTGCGTCTGCCAATTTACAGGCGCAGTCTAAATTTTTCAGACTAAAACAATCCTAAACGCGTGAAAGCTTATTTTATAAGAACCCCAAGCCTTTTAAAATTTATTTTTAGAAACTTTATTTGGCGTAAATCCTCAAAAGAAAAAGTGCTTTACCTTACTTTTGATGACGGCCCAACTCCTGAAATTACTGAATGGGCTTTAAATGAACTTAAAAAATACGAAGCGAAAGCCACTTTTTTTTGCCTCGGAAAAAATATTGCCGAATACCCGGAAATATTCCAAAAAATTATTGACGAAAATCATTCATTAGGCAATCACACCAACAATCATTTAAATGGATGGAAAACAAAAAATTCAGCTTATCTTCAAAACATTAAGGATGCAGAAAAATATTTTGAAGAAAATCGTAAATCTGAAATCATAAATCTGAAATTATTTAGACCTCCTTATGGAAAAATAACATTTTCACAATCAAGAAAAATTAGAAAAATGGGCTATAAAATTATTATGTGGGACGTTTTAAGCGCCGACTTTGATCCCGAAATTTCTAATGAAAAGTGTTTGGAAAATACAATCAGAAATATCCAAAACGGAAGTATTATCGTTTTTCACGATAGTATTAAAGCTGCTGAAAAGCTAAAATTTGTACTGCCAAAAGTCTTGGAATATTATTCAGCGAAAGGATTTATTTTCAGCAGAATTGAATAAAAGAAAAGAGAGAATAGAAAAAAGACTATAACTTTTAATCCTATCCCCAGCACTCCCGAACTAAAAACGGGACAGGTTTTCCTAAAAAAGGTAGTTTGAATTGTATAAAGAAAAACTTCGATCTTCGGTCTTCCGACTTTTAACTTTTTTATAGATACTGTTGCACCAAAGAAATTAATGTATTAGCATCTTGGTCACCAGATTGGCGCCATTTCATTTCACCACTTTTATAAATAATAAAAGTTGGGTTGCCTTTAATTCTAAGGGCATTGGCAAGTGTTTCATTTTTATCGATGTCAATTTTTATCACTTTTGCTTTATCTCCAAGGGCAGCTGCCACGTCCCGTAAAATATTGTGTACATCATCAGATTTTTCTTCTTCCCATTCTGCGTAAAAATCGATTAAAACAGGAATCTCTGAACTAATTAATTCTCCGAATTTTGCCATAACATAACATTTTTTTTGTGAAATGTATAAAAAAATAAAAGCCTAATATCTACAAATGTAACATTTTTATTTATACAAATGATACCTACTTCCTTTTCAGTGTAATTACCGTAATTTCTGGCCAAATACCAACACGGCCAGGGAAAGCCAAAAATCCGAAACCTCGGTTTACATTGATGTGCTTTCCCAACTCTTCATAAATACCTGCCCATTGTTTATAAACATATTGCACCGGACTCCATTTGATTCCCGGAATTTCAATGCCAAACTGCATTCCGTGCGTGTGGCCACTTAACGTGAGCTGAAAATTGTCAGGGTGATTTTTAATCTCCGCATCCCAATGCGAAGGGTCGTGACTCATTAATATTTTAAAATCTTCTTTGTTAATTTTTGAAGAAGCCGCATTTAAATCGCCCACTTTTTTAAATCGTGTTCCCCAATTTTCAACGCCAACCAGGGCAATTTTATCAGTTCCTTTTTCCAGATAAACACTCTTATTTAATAATAAATTGAAACCAATCTGCGGATGTAAATCTTTTATCGCCTTAAAATTCTGTTGTTTTTCTTCTTCGGAATTAAATTGTACATATTCCCCGTAATCGTGATTTCCCAAAATGGAAAATTTGCCATAGTCGGCTTTCAGCTTGCTAAAATGCCCAATCCAAGGTTCCATTTCTTCGGCAAGATTGTTCACCAAATCGCCCGTAAATAAAATGAGATCCGATTTTTGTTCGTTGATTAAATCGATGCCAGCCATAATTTTTTCGGCATCATCAAAACTGCCGCTGTGAATGTCGGAAATATGCGTGAGTGTAAATCCATCAAAAGCTTCAGGCAAATCATCAAAAAACAAGGTATGGTTTAGCACTTGGTAATTGTATTTTCCGCGCGCCATTCCGTATAAAACCGACATAAAGGGAATGGCGGCTAAACCCAAAGCCAGTTTGCTCACAAATGCCCTTCTTTCAGGGAAAAAATGGGTTGAAGGTGTATTTGA
>CAMDPE010000173.1 GCA_945903795.1 Lutibacter flavus
AAGTTTAATAAATGGGCCAATAGGAAAGAAAATAAAGCAGAATACGGAAACGTCATCAGCAATATTAATAAATACTATGCTTTAACAAACGAAAAAACGCGTCACGATAATTATTTGCAACAATTGTTCAGAACTTCTGCTTTTGGAACCATTAGCAGATCTTTGGGGAGACAATTGGATAATTATGTAAAAGCCGATGTTGCTAAACGTGCTGAAATGGCGCCTATAATTACCGAAATGGCAGATGGTATTTTCAAAAACCTTTACCTTCCGGCCGAAAAAGATCTTTTAGCTGCGCAATTGAAATTGTATGCAACAAAATCTAAAGGATATGCGATTGCTCCGTCAGTAGAAAAAATTGGTGCTGCAAACAACTACGATTACACTAAATATGTAAATGCAGCTTTAGATTTAAGTATTTTAACTTCAAAAGAACGCGTAATGGCCTTTTTAGAATTACCAAGTGAAGCGATGCTGGCAAATGACCCATTGTATGTGTTATCCAATGATATGGTGACTCATTTCATGGCAAAATCAGATGAAATAGTAAAAGCTGAAAATGATTTTGGAGCCTCTTTCCGTTTGTTGGTTGAAGGTTTACGTGAATCAAAAATTGGAACTATCAAATATCCGGATGCGAACTCTACTTTGCGTTTAACTTACGGAAAAGTGCGATCGTTACCGGCTGACAAACGTAATGATGCAAAAATAAACAACTAGACTACCCTGGATGGTATGGTTAAAAAATACAAAAAGGATGATCAGGAATTCGATTTGCCAACGCGTTTACTCGATATGAATAAAGAACGGAATTATGGCCGTTTTGCAGATAAAGATGGTTCTATGCACGTGAATTTCCTGACTGATAATGATATTACAGGCGGTAACTCAGGTTCACCGGTGTTAAATGGTAAAGGAGAATTAATTGGCTTGGCATTTGACGGTAACATTGAAGCGATGGCTGGCGATGTCATCTTCGATCCGGCTTTACAAAGAACAATTAATGTTGATATTCGTTATGTGTTATGGGTTATTGAGAATTTCTCGGGCGCTAAACATATTGTTGACGAAATGACTTTGGTGAATTAATTTTTATCATTTTTGAATAAAAAAACCGTTCCATTAGGAGCGGTTTTTTATTGGTTTTATTTGTTTGATAAAGCCAATTTTTAAAAAGCATAAACGACAAAATAATCCTTGAGTAAACGCTACAAATTTAAGTGCGTAATTAAAAAAGGTTTAGCTTTCGCTAAACCTTTTTTGTTACAATTTTAATTAGATTTTTTAACTTTATAAGTTTATTATTTTAAATACTAGCATTTCTGGCACACTTCAAAATTAAATTTTTTTCTGCCTTAGTAATTAAACCTCCTTGTAGCCATTCTGTTGTTAATTTGGTGACTGCTTTTATAAATGTATCCTTTTTTGTGTAAGTACCAGCTTCTAATTCATCAATTCTGTCAGACATCATTATTCCGCATGTACTTGTTTCCTCATTTAATACACCTGTATCACATCCATCAATGTTAACCGTGGTTTCCATATTAGAAAAATCGATAGTATCATTCGTATCTATGCAGCCATCATTGTCATCATCGGTGTCACAAACATCTCCTTGGCTATCAGAATCATTGTTTGCTTGGTCTGCATTTGGTGTATTTGGGCAATTGTCATTTATGTTTAGATCTCCGTCACCATCTATATCATCATCGCAAACATCTCCTAATCCATCGTTATCAGTATCTGTTTGATTTGTGTTTGATATATCTGGACAGTTATCACAACCATCTCCTACGCCATCTGCATCATTATCTGCTTGATCTGCATTTGCTGTAAACGGACAGTTGTCACAACCATCTGGAACACCATCAATATCAGAATCTAATAAATCATCTGAACCTGGACATATATCACAACCATCTGGAACTCCATCACCATCTGCATCTAAAGTATCATCAAATCCTACACATTCATCACAAACATCTCCTACACCGTCTGCATCTGTATCTGCTTGATCTGCATTAGCTGTTAAGGGACAGTTGTCTTCATCGTCAATTATACCATCATCATCACTATCACTATCAGGGTTAATAAACATTAAATCTTTAATATCCAACCTAAAACCCGTTGGCGATAATAATACTTTAACTTCCTTAGTTCTTATATCTACAGTATAAATAGTATTATAACTAAAAGTTGAAGAAGCTATTAACTTATCATTCCCTACATACTCTATAGCTTGACCAGTTCCTGACGAAGTGCCAAGTGTATAATAATCAAACAATGCTGTTACATTACCGGATGGAATATCAATTGAGAATAATTGAACAGGATCATAACTTTGAGCATAAATTAATTGGTTATTATTAAAGTTATAAGTTAAACCTACACCTCCAAAAGAATCTCCCGGTATAGTACTAAATGCACTCATTATATTATTTGTTACATCATATGAATTAATTTCTCCGTTTTTAAACGCAAAATATAATATACCATCGTTACCAAAAGTTAAATCTTGGGGATAATAATTACCTTCTACAGATATAATTTGCTCAATTAAAGCTGTTTCATTTGTTTCTTTATCCCAGGTATACAAATTCCTAATTGATTCTCCGGTTGAATCTGTTCCGGCTAATAAATAAATTAACTCATCTTCTTTATTAAAGTCAAAACCAAAATTATAATATAATCCTGTACTCTTAAAACCCTCATTTAAAACAATCTCATCGGTAGTTGGATTGTAATTGTATACTCCAATATTGTCAATATCATTCCAAGGCTCCAATGCATATAAATCACCTGCTGGAATAGTTGGATATTCCCTGGCATTTAATTTTTCTTTTCCAAAAGATTGATCACTTGCATTTTCGGGTAAGAATATTGATTCTTTTTCACATCTTATAAAAAAAGCTGCCGCTAAAATTAGGCTACAAATAATAAATAATTTTTTCATGATATTTTATTTTTAAATTGTACTTAAATAATGATAAAATATTAAATACTCGGAAATAGACAGATGCCTAAAATACACTCCGATTTAATATTTTGGTGATTTAGTTATTACGCTTGTATCCTTTACAGATAATTTTTTAATTTATTTTGGATAAATTAACAATGTAGATATGCACTCTTTTTTTAAAACTAAGTAATTTTAAAACACTTTTTGAAAACACTTTTTGCAGGATATTTTCCATTACCATTGAAAAAGTTTTTTCAATTTTTTATACAATTTTTAATCCTTAGGAGCATCCATTTTCAATTCAAATAAGAAAAATAATTTTCATTTTGATTATTGAGTTGCCGTATAAATTTATGCCAAATAAATTAAAGCAATTATTTAAGTGGGGCATCTAATGCTGAGGTTACATTTTTTTGAGGGTAAAAATATTAATGATGAAAAAAAAAACAATTTTAAATTCCTATCATAGCTCAGTACAAAGTTGACTATAACTACACTAAGATTAAATGACCTTAATCAATTCATTTTATGATTGTTGTCATAAATTAATTTCTATTTTATGACCTTAATCAATTGAAATACTGACTGCTGTCATAAATTAAAAAATTGAGATTAGTACAATGTAATTTATTGAAAAACATTGCGTGATTTTTTAAATAGCTTTAATCAAGGACCTAATTTTTAACTTAAGTCCTTTTTCTTGAGGAGTGGGTAAAACTTTTATTTAGGTCATTCATAATTGTAATCGATTTTACTTTTCTTTCAGGGAATAGAATATAATTGGTCGTGTGCTTCTTTTCATTATATCCCAATTCTAATAAAAAATCATATAAATCTTCATTTATTGGTATAAATTTCTTGTAGGAATTGGCGGAGTTTAATATTCGTTCAACCTTCAAATTATTAAACATAAAAAACTTTGTGCCGTTTTCCTGACTTTTTCCTATTGATTGGCAATTGAAATAGGTATTTGTTTTTTAAAATAGATTGATTCGTGGAATTTAAGTTTTTTTGATAAACAATGAACAATAATCCATCAATTTGATTTATTTACACCCAATGTTGATCAATTTACACTATCTAAAGTCGATTTATGTGTTTATATTTGACCTTTACAAAATATTAGATTTTTAAGAACAACCATACTATTATTAAAACAGCCAACATTGTATCATATAAAACATATCAAAGATTTAAAAAATAGCTTAAACTTCCTGGAGATTGAAGATTCAAGCAAAAGGTCTTATGCCAAAATACAGTTGAATTTGGGCGGAAGTTTACAAGAACTCATACTTTCAAATCACCAGCTTATTAAAGATTTGCATCCTTTAACTTACAGCAATACGTATGCTTCTGCTATCTTGTTTCCGTTTGTAAACAGAATTGCCGACGGAAGCTATGTTTTTGAAAACAAAACGCACCAATTGGATATAAATCAAAAGGAAGAAAACAATGCGCTTCACGGGTTGGTTTACAACAAAACATTTGAAATCATCGACCAAAAAACCACGCCGGAAAAAGCCGAAGTTTTGCTGAGGTATGAAGAACGTGGGCATTCTAAGGGTTTTCCTTTTTCCTATATGATTGATTTAACCTATATTTTAAGCAAAGACAGCCTCGACTTAAATGTCACTATAAAAAATACGGACACCAAAACATTCCCTTTTACCATTGGCTGGCATCCTTATTTTATCAGCCAAAATTTATCTAAAAGTGCTGTTCATTTTAAAAGTTATCAAAAATGTGTTTTTGACGAAAGAAATATCACCCAAAGGATTGATAAAATTGCCATTGATGAACCATTTTTAATTGAAGACAAATCTTTGGATGATTGTTTTGCTTTGGATTCCAACGAAATAAGTTTTGAAACGCCTCAATATAATTTCACATTAAAATCATCTGAAAAAGACAGCTTTTTACAATTATATACACCACCACATCCAAATGCCATCGCCATTGAACCAACAACCGGAATTTCCGACAGCTTCAACAATGGCATGGGTTTAAAAACATTAAAACCGAACGAAACCTATCATATTAACTGGAATCTTAAACTCATTTAAAAATGAATACAGCATTAATATCAAACATAAAAACTCACTTTATCACTAAATTTCAAGACAATCCCATTATGATTTTTTCACCTGGAAGAATCAATATTATTGGAGAACACACCGATTATAATGATGGTTTTGTTTTTCCGGCAGCGGTTGATAAAGGTATTGTGGCAGGACTTTCAAAAAGCAATTCGGGAATTTCAACCGCTTATGCTGTTGACAAAGAAGAAATAATCGAGTTTTCCGTCAATAACTTAAAACCTTCTCCGCAGGGAAGCTGGCTAAACTATATTTTAGGCGTTGTGGCGGAAATTCAGAACAGCAACAAAATCATTGACAATTTTAACATCGCTTTTGGCGGAGATATTCCCGGTGGAGCCGGCATGTCATCATCAGCAGCGTTGGAAAACAGCGTGGTGTTTGGATTGAATGAAATTTTCAATTTAGGACTTTCCAAGGAAGAAATGATTTTGATATCGCAGAAAGCAGAACATAATTATGTGGGTGTTAAATGCGGAATTATGGACCAATATGCCAGCATGTTCGGCATTAAAAACAATGCATTGCTGTTGGATTGCAGAACCATAAAATCGAAACCTTTTGAAATAAATTTTATGGAACACGAACTTTTACTGATCAACACCAATGTGAAGCACAGCTTGTCGGACAGCGCCTATAACGACCGCCGTTCGGTTTGCGAATCGATTGCCGGTATGCTAAAAGTGAAGGCTTTAAGAGACTCTACAGAATTTGATTTGGAAACCATTAAAGAAAGCATCACGCCCGAAAACTATCAAAAAGCATTGTATGTCATTCAGGAAAATGACAGGGTGATAAAAGCTTCCAAAGCCATAGAAGTCGGTGATTTAGAAACACTCGGAAATCTTATTTATGCTTCTCATAACGGATTGCAGCATCAATATAAAGTTAGCTGTGAAGAATTGGATTTTTTGGTGGAACAGGCAAAATTAAACGGCCATGTTTTAGGAGCAAGAATGATGGGCGGCGGATTTGGCGGCTGCACCATTAATTTAATCGCAAAAACTGCGACAGCATCATTCAAAAAAGCTGTTTCAGAAGCCTATAAAAATAAATTTGAAAAAGATTGTTCTATATATTTTGTTGAACTTTCTGATGGTACCGGAATTATAGCCTAACATAAAAGCTAACGCATTTTAAAATGAACACAGATTTACAGGATTACTCGCACAAACGTTTAAATATACTTACAGGAGAATGGGTTTTGGTGTCGCCGCATCGCGCCAAACGACCTTGGCAAGGACAAAATGAAGCCCTTTCATTAGAAAAAAGGCCAACTTATGACGAAACCTGTTATTTATGTGCAGGAAACGCCAGAATGAATGGAGAAGTGAATCCAGATTATAAAAACGTTTTTGTTTTCACCAATGATTTTGCCGCATTGCAACATGATTCAAAATCTTTTATTTATAAAGAAAATTTGCTGCAGGCACAAAGTGAACAGGGAATTTGCAAAGTGATTTGCTTTAGTCCGGACCACTCAAAAAGTTTGGCAGAAATGGCCGTTGCCGATATTCAACAAGTGGTTTTTGCATGGCAAAAGGAATACAAAGAATTGGGCGCTGTTGACAATATTAATTACGTGCAGATCTTTGAAAATAAAGGTGCTGTAATGGGTTGCAGCAATCCGCATCCGCACGGACAAATCTGGAGCCAGTCCACACTTCCTAACGAAGTTGAAAAGAAAGACAAACACCAATTGGGCTATTTCAATAAAAATAACAGCAGCCTATTGGGCGATTATCTTGCGCAAGAATTAAAGTTACAGGAACGCATTATTTTTGAAAATGATGCCTTTGTAGTACTTATTCCTTTTTGGGCTGTGTGGCCATTTGAAGCCATGATAGTTCCAAAAAAATGGCAGTCAAATATTTCATCAATGGATAAAAAAGAAGCCTTACTTTTCTCTGAAGCCATTTCTATACTGACAAAAGCGTACGACCACTTATTCAATGTATCTTTTCCTTATTCAAGCGGCATTCATCAAGCGCCAACAAATGGCAAAGAAAATAAACATTGGCATTGGCATATGAGTTTTTATCCGCCGTTGTTAAGGAGCGCAACGGTCAAAAAATT
>CAMDPE010000174.1 GCA_945903795.1 Lutibacter flavus
TTTTCTGATCAAAGATTCCTTAAAAACCTACGAATGGAAAATGGAGCAGGAAACCAAAATGATTGGCAATAACCTGTGCTTTAAAGCAACCACCATTATTGAAATGCCTGCGAATGCCGGAACTTTTTCCTTCGGAAGAAGAAATAGTGACACAAAAGAAGAAGATAAAAAAGAAGAAGAACCAAAAATTGAATTGGTTCCCGTAACCGCCTGGTACAGCATGGACATTCCGGTAAGCCACGGCCCTGGGGATTATTGGGGATTGCCGGGCTTAATTTTGGAAATCAACGCCGGTAACACGCAAATTATGTGCACCAAAATTGTGATGAATCCCAAAGAAAAAGCCGAAATCGCAGAACCTGACAAAGGAAAAGTGATGACCCAAAAAGAATATGATGTGATGTTGAAAGAAAAAATGAAAGAAATGCAGGAACGCTTTTCTAATGAGCGCCAAAAAAGTGGTGATGGCGGTATGCATATCAGAATTGGAGGATAAAACCAATTGATAATTAGCTATTTATCCAATGAATCAATTTACAAATTAAAGATTTACCTTAGAAAATTGTATTATCTCGAAATCAAACTCCCTTTCCTTAGGAAAGGGTTTGGGATAGGAAAGCAATTTAAAATCCAAAATCAAATATTCAACATTTACCAGATCATTCTTTAAATGAAAAAATTCACAACTTTCCTGATTACCATCCTATTCCCATTTATCATTTTTTCACAATCCGTAAAACTGGAAGGAATTGTTAAAGACAAAGCAAATAATCCTTTGGAAATGGCAAATGTGATCGCTTTTAAAAAAGGCACCAACATATTGCAGTCTTATTCCATAACCGATGCAAAAGGAAATTACAGGTTAAGTCTGGATCAAAATGAAGCCTATACTTTAAAAGTGAGTTATTTGGGTTTCAACACCAAAAACGTGGAAATTACGGTTGGGAAATCAGCTGCGGATATTTCCCAAAATATTGTGTTGGAAGAAAGCAACGAATCCTTAAATGAAGTGCAAATTACTTATGAAATGCCAGTGAAAATTGTGGGCGATACTATTGTGTACAATGCCGATTCATTTACCTCAGGAAAAGAAAAAAAGCTGGAAGATGTGTTGAAAAAATTGCCAGGAATTGATATTGACGACAACGGTGAAGTGGAAGTGGAAGGCAAAAAAGTACAGAAAGTGTTGGTGGAAGGAAAAGAATTTTTCGACGGAGATTCAAAATTGGCGACACAAAATATTCCTGCAAGTGCCATTGACAAAGTGCAGGTGCTTAAAAATTACAACGAAGTTTCGGGAATGCGAGGCGTTACCAATAATGAAGACAATATTGTGATCAACATTAAATTGAAACAGGGAAAAAAACGATTTTGGTTTGGCGAAGTGAACGCCGGTGTTGGCGATAATGAAAAATACAGTGCGAAACCTAAACTATTTTATTACAGCCCCGAAAAAAGCGTAAACGTGTTGGCCGATTTCAACAACATAGGCGAAGCGCCTTTTACCATGCGCGACTATTTCAGGTTTACCGGCGGTTTGCGCAGTGGAATGGGCGGAAGCGGCACCAGTTTTAACGTGTCATCGGGCGGTTTGGGGTTTTTAACCGCACAAAACAATCGGGCGCAGGAAATTACTTCAAAATTTGGTGCGTTAAATTTCAGTATGGCGCCTAAAAAAACAATCGATTTTAATGGTTTTGCCATTGTGAACGATTCAAAAACCGATATGTTCACGCAGTCAAATACTGTTTAC
The DNA here is from genome assembly GCA_945903795.1 of Lutibacter flavus. GTDB lineage: Bacteria > Bacteroidota > Bacteroidia > Flavobacteriales > Flavobacteriaceae > Lutibacter > Lutibacter flavus_A. The sequence goes on from CAMDPE010000174.1 coordinate 1,754, forward strand.
AACAAATTAAACATCACCGAAATTAGCGAAACATCAGCCACGCAAGGCAGTAAATTGGGAATGTTAAAATTTAGCACCACCTACAAACCAACCAATGAAGTACACATCAGTTATGATATTTTCGGAAAACTTTCTGAACAAACAGAAATGCTGGATGTCACTTCAACACGACGAAGTGCCGATGCTTACAAAGAAGAGAAACCGGCAACCTTAAACCAGAATTTCAACTTGTATTATACCATTGACGAAAAAAATATTTTCGCGATAGAATTACAGCACCTTTATGAAAAGGACAAACCTTTGTACAATTCTTTAGCAACCTCGCAGCCGTTTGAAATAATTCCATCCAACAATGCCGAAGCCATTATCGACCTAATTCAAGATAAAAAAACAAACACCAATAAACTGGATGCGAAGTTGGATTATTATTATCTGTTAACGCCAAAAAGTAACATCAACATTACCTTGGGAAGCACGTTGAGCGACCAAAATTTAACATCGGGTATTTCCCAAAATTTAAGTGATGGAACGGTGCTTAATTTTAATGATGAGCAACTGAAAAATGAAGTGAATTATAATTTTTTCGATTTGTTTTTAGGGCTTCATTATAAAGTAGTTTCCGGGAAATTCACTTTTAATCCGGGCGTAAGTCTTCACCAATATATCACAAAAGATACACAATTGGGTACGGAAATTAGCGAGAATCAAACAAAATTATTGCCGGATGTTTATGCAAGTTTACAATTGAAATCATCAGAAAGTTTGCGTTTCAATTACTCAATTTCCACACAGTTTTCCGACATCAACAAAATTGCAGAAGGCTATATGTTGTCCAATTATAATTCATTGACCCGCGGGAACAGGTTGTTGGAAAATGCGTTGTATCATAAATATTCCTTAAATTATTTTAGTTTTAGTATGTTTTCCTTCACCAATGTTAATGCCTCGGTGAACTATAATAAAAAAGTAAACGGCATAAATAACAGCACGGAATTAATTGGTGTAGACCGGATTTCATATCCTATAAATTCAAATTTGGCCGACGAAACATTTTCGGCAAATTTTAGATATGGCAAAACATACAGCCGACTTAAAACGAATTTTAGGGCAAACTTCTCAAATTCAACCTTTAACAATACTGTTAATAATGAGGAAATAAAGTCGAAATCCCTTTCTCACAGTTACCAGGCGAGTGTGGCAAGTAAATTTAAAAATGCGCCAAATTTTGAAGTGGGTTATGAAAAATCTTTTTCCGAATATTCAAAAACAGGCAGCACCACCGACAGGCCTTTTGCAAATATGGAAATCGGGTTTTTGAAAAACTTCATTTTGACCGCCGATTACAGTTATTACAACTATAAAAACGATGAAAATACGGTGAAAAACACCTATTCATTTGTGAATGCAAACTTGTATTATCAGCAAAAAGAAAGCAAATGGGAATTTAAAATTTCGGCGAATAATTTAACAAACAACACGTCGATGAACACAGACAGTTATAATGAAATTTCCGACAGCAATACAACTTCCCTGTACTTTATTCAGCCAAGATTGTACCTATTTTCTGTGAAATATAATTTGTAGGGCGTTCCCCCGCGGGTCGCGCTTTTCGTTCCAATCTTTTTGGCAATGAAAAATCGCCAAAAAGGATTTCTCTGCAATCGCTAACGCAACTTGAATTACGATTTAAGGTTTACGATTTTTTAATTTTGCTTTTAAACTTTAAACTTTAAACTTTCAGCTTTTTAATTCCCTCTTCCGAGCCTGTACTGAGCGGAGTTGAAGTAGGGGCTAGCGGCCTTTAGATATTTAAAACGCCATTTTCACCGGCGGCAAAATCATTCCATAAATAATCGTCGGCTTCTTCGTCGTTTACGTAATCGCCGTCAACGGCATATCTGAATTCATACGATTGCCCTTTTTGTAAATCTATAGTTCCTTTAAAAGTTCCGTTTTTTAATTTTTTTAATGGGTGCGTTTTGCTGTCCCAATCATTAAAATCACCAATTACGGAAACATTGTCTGCATCTTTTGCAGAAACACTAAAGGTTACTTTACAAATAGATTTATTTTTTAAGTACTGTTTTTTAATTGCCATGATTCATAGTTTTTATTTAATACAAAAATAAGAAACATTTTTATTTAATAACAAAAATTAAATAATTGTAACAAAGAATTGTCATTTTGTTAATAATGAATTTAAGATTAGTGGATTTGTAAATTTTTTGTCTAAAAATAAAAATTGTACATAAAAAAACGAATCAAAATTGTTATAATATTTCAAGTAAAATGGTTAATTTAGTATAAAGAAACCTTAAATTTGAGTTTTTTCTTTATTTCCAATTTAGACAGATCTATATGAAAATCTCCTTCAAAACAAAAATTATATTCGGCTATATTATAAACCTTATAGTGGTTTTGTTGCTCGGAGTCATTTATTGGAGCCACGTATTTCAGGATGCTCCCCATATTTGGGATTGGATTTCCTTAGTGTTGATTGTGTTTTCTTTGGGAATGTTGACCGTGGTTTATTTCATTATTAGGACGCAGCTTAAAGCAAAAAATGAAGCAGAAATCAAATTTTTGGAGAACAGAAAATTGTTGCAATCCATTATTAACAACACCAGCAATCCTATTTCAGTCAAAAAAATAAATGGAGAATATTTGCTGATTAACAAGCAATATGAAACCCTCTACAAATTGAAGGAGGAAAACATAAAAGGCAAAACGGACCATGATTTTTTGCCGAAAGAAATTGCGGACAGGTATCGAAATACAGATTTGGAAGCGGTAAAATTAGGCAAGGAAATCCAGGTTGAGGAAATTCTTGAGCAATCAGACGGGCCTCATACCTATTTGGCTGTTAAATTTCCTTTGTTTGATGCCGCGAACAGGGTTTTTGCCGTAGGAACTATTGCGACCGATATCACCGAGAGAATCAATTCCCAAAAATTGCTGGTGGCAGGAAATACTTTTTTTAATTTGTCCAGGGATATGTTGATAATTTCATCAAATGAAACCTTTTTAAAAGTCAATCCCGCAACCACGAAAATATTGGGTTATTCTGAAGAGGAGCTTTTGGGCAAACCATTTATGTCGTTCGTTTATGCCAAAGATTTGGATGCTACCTTGCAAGAAGTGGCAAAATTGAAATCGGGTGCCACCACTGCGAATTTTGAGAACCGCTATGTTTGTAAAGACGGCTCTTTAAAATGGCTGAGCTGGACAGCGTATCCCGACCCTGAAACCGGACTTTTATATGCTGTGGCAAGAGATGTCACCGCAAAAAAAGAAGTGGAGGAATCCTTGAAGGCTGCCGATACTTTTTTTAATATGTCTTTGGATATTTTGGTAGTCGCTTCAAAAAACACCTTTATAAAAATAAATCCGTCTTTAAGCAAAGTGTTGGGATATAGTGATTTGGAGCTAAAAAGCCAATCTTTTACAAACTATATTTTTTCTGAAGATTTAGCCACTACGGAAAAAGCATTGGAAGAACTTCAAAAAGGCACGCCTTTGGTAAATTTTGAAAACAGATGGGTGTGCAAAGATGGTGACATTCGATGGTTGTCTTGGACGGCAACTATTGATACTTCCACAGCACTTTTATACGCTATAGCGCGCGATATCACCGACCAGTTAAAATTGGAAGAAGAAGAGCAGGCAGCTTTGAATGATTTATATGAAAATGAACAAAAATTAAACCTGATTTTGGAGAATGTCAGCGACGGCGTTATCGTGGCGAATACAGATAAACAGGTTATTTTGGCCAATGATACGGCGAATGAGCTTTTTGGAACAGAAGACGATTCTAAGATTTCCGCCAATTTTTCCGAACATTTTGAATTGTATTTCCCCGACGGAAAAACAATATTTCCCATACAAAAACTTCCCATGGAACGCGCATTGGTTGGCGAATCTACCGATGATGTGGATGTGGTAATCTATAACCCAAAATTACAACAAAAGAAACGGGTTTTATTAAGCGGAAGGCCAATATTTGACAAACAAAATAAAGTAATCGCTGTTGTAATAACCATTAAGGATATCACCAGATACCGAAATCTGGAAGAGGAATTGAAAAAAACCGAGCTCAAATACCGAAGCCTGATTGGTTTCAGAAAAGATGATGAATCTAAAGAAAGCGACGAAAAGAATGAAGATAAAGCAACAGATAAAAATTAAAAAATATGCAGGAAATTGTTGTTATTAACCATTTTTTTAAATTTGCTTAAAACCTATAAATATTAATAAAATATTGTAAAATTCGGTTTACATTATTTAGGCATCGACAAACCTGAAACTTGAAACCTGAAACCCTGAAAATAACACCCAAATGATTTTAATTGACCAGCCCTACATCTCCTCATTTTTGCTTAAAACCATCAAAGAAAACAAGCTTGAAATAGTATCTACCGAAGCAGCGATAGCAATGATTTCTGACGATTCGTTAAATTGGATTTCAGAAAAAGATGCGGTGGAATTTATTAAAAATACGCCCAACTGTCCGCTTTATACCAATTCCGAAAACACCATCAGCTGGATTGAGAAAAACTTGGCTTCCACAAAATTGCCGGGTCAAATTCAGGTTTTCAAAAACAAAATTAAATTTAGGGAATTGCTGAAGGCCATATTCCCAAATTACTTTTTCATAGGAATTAAGTTTGAAGAGTTGTCGTATTTGCCGCTGTCAACCATAAAATTTCCTTTTATCATAAAACCGGCAGTTGGTTTTTTCAGTTTGGGTGTGCATAAAGTGGACAATCCTGAAGAATGGCCATCCGTTTTGAATAAAATCACCAATGATATCGCTGAAATTAGGAGCTTTTACCCAAATGAAGTGGTGGATACTTCCAATTTTATTGTTGAGGAATGCATTGAAGGTGAGGAATATGCGATGGACTGTTATTTCAACAAAGATGGAGAACCTGTAATTCTCTCCATTTTGCACCACCGATTTTCTACGGGAAAAGATGTAAACGATCGGGTGTATACCACTTCTGAAGAAATTATTGAAAAGCACCTGCCAACGATGCAGAAATTTCTCAATACGCTTGGCAAACTGGTTAATTTGAAAAATTTTCCTTTTCATGTGGAAGTTCGGATTGATAAAAACGGAACCATCATTCCCATTGAAGTCAACCCGATGCGATTTGGAGGCTGGTGCACCACGGCCGATTTGTCCTACTTTGCGTACGGGTTTAATTCCTACCAATATTTTTTAAACGGCACAAAACCAAATTGGAAGGTGCTTTTTGAAAAAGGAAAAAACAAAAAATTCAGCCTTATTTTGCTGGATAACAATTCGGGAATTCCCGAAAGCAACATAGCGTCTTTCGATTATGAGTTGCTGCTTTCCGA
>CAMDPE010000175.1 GCA_945903795.1 Lutibacter flavus
CCACATTTGCAAACAGTACTTTGGCCTTGTTTTTTTGGGCATGCAGTTTAATGGTTTCCATCCAAATAACATCATAAGGAATGTGATATTGAGAAATGCCAACCGTTTTTACCACAACAAAATAGCGAACGTTACTTTTATCAACGCAAACAAATTGTGGGTTCTTTTTTAATTGACTGTTAATGGCAATAAATTCATAACCTTTTGCTTCCAAATCTTTACCAACGATGTTCATTGCCAAATTATGCAATTCTTGTTTTGTAAGTGGTCTGCTCATTTTATTAAAGGTGTTACATAAAAAAATCCGATACAAAGGTATCGGATTTGGTTTTTTTATTTTTGATGCTGTTGATTATCCGCCAAAGTCATCAAATCTAATATTTTCATCAGCCATACCAAAATCTTCTCCCATTTTTTGAACTGCCTGATTCATTAATGGCGGTCCGCAAAAATACAGCTCAAGATCTTCAGGCGATTCGTGTTTCGACAAATATTCGTTGATTACGGCATTGTGCACAAAACCTGTAAATCCGTCTCCATTTGGATCGTTTATGTCTTTTTTGTTTACCCAATTGTCTACCGGTAAAGGTTCAGATAATACAAGGTAAAATTTAAAGTTAGGAAATTCCTGTTCTAATTTCCGGAAGTGATCAGTATAAAACAATTCACGTTTTGATCGTCCACCGTACCAATAAGTTACTTTTCTTCCTGTTTTTAAGGTTTTGAAAAGATGATATAAATGCGAACGCATTGGCGCCATTCCTGCACCACCACCCACATACAACATTTCAGCTTCTGATTCGTTGATAAAGAATTCACCATAAGGTCCTGAAATTATTACTTTGTCTCCGGCTTTACGGGAGAAAATGTATGATGAAGCAATACCTGGGTTTACATTCATCCATCCATTTTTAGCCCTGTCAAAAGGCGGTGTGGCAATACGAACGTTCAACATAATTTCTTTTCCTTCAGCAGGAAATGAAGCCATAGAGTAGGCACGCTCAACGGTTTCTTTATTCACCATTTTTAAAGGCCATAAAGCAAATTTATCCCATTCTTCTTTAAATTTATCCGGTGTTTCATGTTCTTCAGGATGCGCAGTGATATCAATATCAGAAAAATTAACTTCGCAGGGAGGAATTTCAATTTGAATATAACCACCGGCTTTGTAACCCATATCTTCTGGAATTTCAACAACAAATTCCTTTATGAAAGACGCCACATTATAATTTCTTACAACGGTACCGTTGAATTTTTTAATACCGAATACTTCTTCAGGAATACTGATATCCATATTCTGTTTTACTTTTACCTGACAAGCCAAACGGATTCCCTCTTTTAATTCTTTACGGCTAAAGTTGGGTGTTTCTGTTGGCAAAGCTTCACCACCGCCGGAATGTACGTGACATTCACATTGAAGGCAAGTTCCACCACCACCACAAGCAGACGGCAAAAATATTTTTGCATTTCCCAAAGTGGATAATAAGGAACCTCCGGAAGAGACTTCAATTTCTTTTTCACCGTTAATTCTAATTTTTACGGGACCTGAAGGAGCTAATTTTTGTTTTACAAACAATAGTAATGCAACCAATAATAGCGTGATAATTAAAAATGCTATGACTGATGCTAAAATTGTATTTACGGTATTTGCTGCTAATATGATCATTATTCTTTAATTTCTTGTTCGTTCTTAGCTAAATCAATAGCGTCTTTGGTAACCTCAACTTCATTTAGGTTATTCTCAATGACCGCTGTTTGTTCCACAGGTTTTTCTTCTTTGCCACCTGTTAACATTCCTCCAAAACTCATAAATCCAATGGCCATTAAACCTGTAATAATAAAAGTAATTCCCAATCCTCTTAAGGGCGCGGGAACATTTGAATATCTAATTTTTTCACGAATTGAGGCAATAGTCAATATGGCTAAAAACCAACCTAATCCTGAGCTAAAGCCATAATTAACAGCCAATGCAAATGTTGGAATCTCACGTGATTGCATAAATAGAGATCCTCCTAAAATAGCACAGTTAACGGCAATTAATGGCAAAAATAGCCCCAATGAATTGTATAATGACGGAGAAAACTTCTCTATAATTATTTCAACCAATTGTACCATTGTTGCAATGGTGGCAATAAACATAATAAAAGACAAGAAGCTTAAATCGTATTGGGCATATTCAGGTCCTAACCAAACTAATGCACCATCTTTTAGTAAGTATACATCCAACAACCAGTTTAAGGGAACTGTAATTACCTGTACAAAAATAACGGCTGCTCCCAAGCCAACTGCGGTTGCCACTTTTTTAGATACGGCAAGATAAGAGCACATTCCCAGGAATGTTGCAAACACCATATTATCTATAAACACTGCCTTAAAAAATAATTCTATATGTTCCATATATTTCAGTTTTCAGTTTTCAGTTTTCAGTTTCCAGTAATTTTTGTTTACTGCTACTGCTAACTGCCAACTAATTTTAGTTTTGTTCGATTAACGATGTATTTCTTGAGCGTTGAACCCAAATTATAATTCCTATTGTAATTAATGCCATTGGTGCCAACAACATAAATCCGTTGTTTTCATATCCATAAGCATAAACACCCGTTTTTTCAATTGAACTACCCAAAACAGGGTATCCGAGTAAAGAGCCTGAGCCTAATAATTCTCTAAAGAAAGCAACAATAATTAATATCATTCCATAACCTGCAGAGTTTCCAATTCCATCCAGAAATGATTTCCATGGGGTGTTTGCTAAAGCAAAAGCTTCAAAACGACCCATTAGAATACAGTTTGTTATAATTAACCCCACAAAAACAGATAGTTGTTTTGATAATTCATAAGCATAAGCCTTTAAGATTTGGTCCACAATAATTACCAAAGCAGCCGCAACTACCAATTGTACAATAATTTTAATTTTTGTAGGAATGACATTTCGCAACAATGAAATTACCACGTTTCCTATTGATACAACAAACATTACGGAAATAGCCATAACAATTGAAGCATTTAATTGGGCTGTAATTGCCAACGCGGAACAAATACCTAACACTTGTACTGTTATAGGGTTATTATCTGCTAAAGGATCAGTAATTAATTTAGCGTCTTTTTTTGATAGAAGTCCCATAAATTATTTTTTTAATGTTTTTAAGTAAGGTATATACATTGCTAAATCTTTTATAAGCATCGTTGATAAACCTGTACCGGTAATTGTTGCTCCCGCTATTGCATCTACTTCAAAGTCGGTTTTATTTAAATTTTTTGGATCGGCATTTCCTTTTACCGCACTAATTCCTTTAAAAGTGTCACCGTCCAAAATATGTTCTCCTTTAAAATCATCCATAAAAAAGCGTTCTTTTATATTCGAACCCAAACCAGGTGTTTCTCCTTTATGATCAAAATATACACCTTGCACAACCAATTGCTCATCTAAAGCCACATAACCCCAAATAGCATCCCATAAACCATTCCCTCTTACAGGAACGATAAATAATTTTATGCCATCTTTTTCCCCAATAAACAAAGGCAATCTCCTTTTATAGTTAGGGTCTTTTGCTTCCTCTCCTTCTTTTTTAATATCAATTAAGTAGGCGTTGTTATCTTCAACAGCTTCAGTTCCTGTGATTACCAATTGCTTAGTAATGTATTTTGAAAATTCACTGCCCACAACATCTTTTGAAACAAAAGTGACGCTGGTTTCATCATTATCATTTACACCCATTGCGTATAAAATATTAAGTTGTTTTTCAATACGTCTGTTCTCAGATACTTTATCGCTCAAAGCTGAAGACACAAAAGCCAGTAAAGCCCCTACAATAATTACCATTCCCGAGGCGAACAGCACTGTATATACGTTATTTTCAAGATTCTTTGCCATTTTGTTATGCTGTTTTTGCTTTTAAACGTTTTAATCTTCCTTTAACATTGCTTCGCACTATAAAATGGTCAATGGTCGGAGCGAATACATTCATTAATAAAATTGCCAACATGACACCCTCCGGATAAGCAGGATTAAATACCCTGATCATAATTGATATAAACCCGATAAAAAATCCGTAAATCCATTTTCCTTTATTAGTTTGCGATCCGGTTACTGGGTCAGTTGCCATAAATACAACCCCAAATGCGAATCCGCCAAGAATTAAGTGATGCCAAAATACGGTGTTCATTAAACTGTAAAACTTACTTCCTTCTGTTATCCATCCAACATTCACAACTCCGTTAAACATAAGCCCCATAACTAAGGCTCCAATAACTGCAGAGACCATAATTCTCCAGCTTGCTATTTTGGTAAAAATTAAGAATAAACCTGCCAGTAAAATTAGGAATGTTGAAGTTTCACCTACTGATCCCGGAATAAACCCGAAAAACATATCATAAACAGAATAAGCAAATTCTTTTCCCTGCGCCAAACTGCCCAGAATTGTTTCTCCAGATACGGCAGCCACATCAACTCCTGCAGCCATTTCATTGGCTCTTTCAACTGCACCGCTCACCCATACCTTATCGCCGGTCATCCAAGTTGGATAAGCAAAAAATAAAAATGCACGAATTATTAAAGCCGGATTTAAGATATTCATTCCCGTACCTCCAAAAATTTCTTTTCCTATGACTACACCAAAAATCACGGCTACAGAAAGCATCCAAAGCGGAATATCTACTGGCACAATTAATGGTACTAACATTCCCGTCACAAAATAACCCTCTTCAACTTCGTGTCCTTTAATTATTGCGAAAAGAACTTCAATTCCTAATCCAACAACATAAGAAACTACCACAAGTGGCAGTACTTTTAAAAATCCAAACCAAAACGCATCCATAGATAAAAATTCTACCGGTGCACCAAATGCTTTAAAGTGTTGAAAACCCGTGTTAAACATTCCAAATATCAAACAAGGAATTAATGCCAACACCACCATGGTCATCGTTCTTTTTAAATCGTCGGCGCCTTTTATGTGTCCGCCTGAGTGTGTAGTCTCATTTGGAGTATATAAGAAAGTATGAACAGCTTCAAAAGCAGGCAACCACTTTTTCCCCTTTCCATTTTCTTTGATAGTATGTAATTTTTCTTTTAATCCCATAACCTTATCCTATTTCTTTTAACATTAAGTCTAAACCTTTTCTAATAATTTCTTGATGTGGTTGTTTAGAAACACAAACAAATTCAGTTAGTGCAAAATCTTCAGGAGCCACTTCATACATTCCCATTTGCTCCATTTCATCTAAATCCTGATACATACAAGATTTTAGAATTTGCATTGGATAAATATCTAACGGAAAAACTTCTTCATACGCTCCGGTAACTACAAAGGCTCTGTGTTCACCATTTGTATTAGTGTTTAAATCATACTTTTTATTTGGCATTAACCACGAAAAAGTCAAGGCTCTTGAAATGGATATTTTATTGAATACAGGCAAATTCCATCCAAAAAGTTCATAATCATTTCCTTCAGGAATAACACTGATCATATTGTCATAATATCCTAAATTTTCTTTGATGTTTTTTGCTTTGCCCGTTAAAACATTGCCGCTGATAATTCGGTTGTTATTTCCTTTTAATTTTCCGTTAACCAAGGAAGTGATGGATGAACCAATTTTTGTTTTGTAATATTTAGGCGCTTCAACGGAAGAACCAGCCAATGCAACAATGCGTTCGGCATTAAATTTTCCCGTTAAAAACAATTCACCAATAATAACTAAGTCTTGCGGATTGATCGTCCAAACAGTTTCTCCTTTATTTACAGGGCTTATTTTATTAATTTGAGTACCTACATTTCCTGAAGGATGCGGGCCCGAAACTTTATGCAAGTTTAAATTATTCAGTCCTGCCAAAGGTGAATTTGCGTTTTTTCCTATAGAAACATGAACTTCACCTGTGGTTAGCTTACTTAAAGCAGTGATTGCAGCCTGCAGTTCCTTTTCTTTTCCGGCTAAAACATAGTCGTAATCGGCGGCTAAAGGTGCGCTTGCATAAGCAGAAACAAAAATCGCTTTTGGTGTATTTGCAGGATTTGCAATTACATCATAAGGTCTTTGTTTTAAAAACGGCCAACAACCAGTTGCCAACAAATGACTTTTAATCTCATCAGCGTTCATTGCTTTTAAATCTTTCGCGCCAAAATCAAAAAATTGCTGCTCAGAATCGGCTTTAATTTTAATTGCCAATATTTTTCTTTTTTCACCACGTACTATATCGCAAACCTCACCACTAACTGGTGAAGGAAATTTCATTTCCTCATTGGTTTTGTTATACAAAACGGCTTCCCCAGCTTTTACTTGGGATCCAATTTTTACGGATAATTTCGGAATTATACTGTGGAAATCTTCAGGCATTAATGTGTAAACATCACTAGCTATTGCATTTTCGGTAAGTTTGGTCGCCTCACCTTTTAGCTTAATATCTAGACCTTTTTTAATATGAATGTCTTTTGACATAATATCTTATTGATTTATTTAATAGTCTCTAAAAAACGGAGCAAAAATACAATTTATACCTTAGTATTATATGTTTTTTATCATTTTTTCACATAAAATTTTGTGCATTTCAACTATATTATAGTTTTCGTACTTTTAGCAAGATATTTGCGTTAATAATTAAGTAAAATAACATTGATATAATTTGAATTTATGGTTAAAAAGAGTTTTATATTGTTATATTTTTTATGTTTCGTTCAATTTGGATTTTCCCAAACAGATTCTGCAGATGCTGAACAGATTAAAACCATTATTTTAAAACCGATGGCAGTAAATTCTTATGCGCCAATTGTTCAGCTTGGTGAAAAATTACTGTTGACTTTCGACGATTTAAATGCTGATGAACATACGTATTCCTATAGAATTGACCATTGTGAATTAGATTGGAGTATTTCAGCCTTGTCTCCATCTGAATTTATTGATGGTTTTGCCGAAGACCGGATTCGTGATTATGAAAATTCATTTAACACCTTGCAGCCTTACACAAATTATAGTGTCATCATTCCAAATGAAACCACAAAACTTACAATTTCTGGCAATTATTTAATTTCAGTTTTAAATGACGATAATAAAGTTGTTTTTAATCGTCGTTTTGTGGTTTATGAACCCAAAGTTACTGTTGGCGTTGCCGTTTTT
>CAMDPE010000176.1 GCA_945903795.1 Lutibacter flavus
TATAACACAATAATTTTTATCGCCACTAAATGAAATAACAACTAAATTGGCCTCGCTGTGTTTTCTCATATTCACCATCAACTCTTGCAAAACCCTGTAAATAGTTATTTGTTTGTGTTTTTCTATGAGGTGAAGTTTTGCTTCTTGAAGGTTTTTTATAAATATTTTGCAATGCTCGTTGTTAAATGCGGAGAGCATGTTTTTTAAAAACTTTTCAAATTTAATTCCGGTTTCAATGGTGTTGTTTTCGTGTGAAATATTCCTGGTTTGTAAATATACCTTATCTAAATCGTCCAGTATTTGTGTCGTGTTATCAGTGGTATATTGTATTTTATTCATAATGTTGTACACATCATTGGCAACTTCGTCATGTATTTTTTTCGCAATGCGTGTTTCGGTTTTATAAACCTCTTGTAATTTTTCCTGCTTATGTTTTTGTTTTCTGTAATAGCCAAAAATTAGCAATCCTAAAACAATAGCGCTTCCGGAAACCCCGGTAATTATATTTCTGTTTTTTTCTTTTTCCAGCTCTAATTCTTTTTCAGCCGTTATCATTTTTAATTGCAAATTTTCATCGCGATTTTTTTTGCTGTCGTATTTGAGTTTTGCAAATTTATTTAATGAATTTTGCTCCGCTTCATTTAAGCTGTCACTAATTTTAACATAGCGCGTGTAATATTCTTTTGATTTATTTGAATTTTCAAGGTTGATGAGTTTTTGCAAAGCTTCCAATTGATCTTGCGGACTCTTTTGGGTTGTTGCGATATCATACATTTTTGTTGCATATTCAAGCGCTGTTTTCTGATTTTTTTGTTTAAAATAGTCTGAAAGATGCGCATAGCTGGCGTTTAAACCAAACAAATCATTTTCTTCTGAACGAATAGTTAACGCAGCTAGCAAATCGTCAAGAACATTTTCATTTTTGTTGGCTGTCCATTTTGTAAAAGCAAGATTGTCCAGTATTCGGGCTTTCGTTTTTGGAATATCAATTAATAAAGGATTCATTAACAAATCATGAAGTATCTTAATCGAATTTTCATAATCATTAAGAGATCTAAATGCATTTGCTTTATTGTTTAGAATGGTAATTTTTTCGATTTCATTTTCAGAAATGTGATAGGCTTTATCATACCAATAAATGGCTTCTGAATAGTCATTTTGTTTTTTTGCGGAAATGGCGATACAATTATAGACAGAAGTCAGGTATTGTACATTATTCTTGTCTAGATATTTTAAAGACTGTATGGCGGTCTCGTCACTGCCGTAATAATCGCCAAAATCAGATTGAATGATGGCCATTTGCACTAAATTTTCACCAATTCTTGATTTATTGCCGAGATTCAGATGCATCTCTTTAGATAGATTATAAAAAAGGAAAGCACTGTCTTTTTGATAGTTTACGCTATAATAATAAGCCAATCTCGAAAAATTATTTCCAATTTCTACAGAGTCGTTTTTTGCAATGGAAGTGCGCAGTAATTCTTTGCTGTTGGCTATTGCGCTGTCAAGTTGTTTTAAATTTCCAAACAGATATGATTTATGAATCAATATTTCTTCAATACTTTTTGAATTAGGCGCAGTTTTTTTAGCAAGTCTAAGGGCTTTATTTGCATATTTTAAACATATTGAGTCTCCAAAAGCTGGGTCTTTCATTTTCTGGATATAAAAACTTACAGAATCTAAGGAAGATTTTTTTGCTTTGTCGATTTTTTCTTTTTTGCTGCACGAAGTAAACTGCATCAGACCAAAAATCAAAAGAAAGAGGGAAATAATTTTCAAGTATTTCATTTTCTAAAACAGGATGAGGGTTGATTTTTTAATAATTTTTTAGTCTTTTGTCTCTGTTCTCTATTCTTTGCGTCTATTTAATATTTTCAGGTATTTCACAAATAGGTATCGGAATCATTTTATGTTTGTTTGCCCTGTTTCTTTTAGTGAAAATGGAAAACACTTCTTTTTCCCTGTCGCTAAAATCGGTGATCTTTTTTCCCAGGTCTAACTGCTTCATCGCCCATTCCAATTCGTCATAACTGGCACCAATCTGGTCTTCATCGGTACGGCTGTCACCAAATAATCCGTCGGTTGGCTTGGCTTTTTGTATGGAATCTGGTACACCCAAAATTTTCGCAATTTCATATACTTCAGATTTCATTAAATCGGCAATCGGACTTATATCTACGCCGCCATCGCCGTATTTCGTGAAAAATCCAACGCCGTAATCTTCTACTTTGTTTCCTGTTCCCGCTACCAAATAGCCCCGTATTCCGGCAAAATAATACAAAGTGGTCATTCGCAAACGCGCACGGGTATTGGCCAAGGATAAATTTACGGCATCCAAATTGCCAATCGTTGGAACTGCGGATTTAAATTCTTCAAAAGTTGCCGTTAAATTTATTTCTTCGGAAGTGATATTTTGAAAATTATTTTTAAGCTGTTCAATATGTTCTTTTCCTCTAGAAATCTGATTTTTATCCTGATGAATGGGCATTTCAACGCATAAAACCGGAAAACCTGTTTTGGCGCAAAGCGTTGAGGTGACGGCAGAATCTATACCACCTGAAATGCCAATCACAAAACCATTGACATGCGATTTTTCGGCATAATCCTTTAACCAGCTTACAATATAATCAACAACTTTTTCGGCGTTCATAATTAATTTAATTTAGTAATTTTGACGTTTTAAACAAAGAAGTGTAAATATAGAAATTAATGAACAGACTTTTAATTCTTGCAATTGTTTTATTCTTGTCAGTTTCCTGTAAAACAGAAATTGCAAAAAAAGTTGATGTGTCTAAAATTGAGGTTGCTGTTTCTGTGAGCAGATTTGAACAAAAATTTTATGAAGCCGATGAAAAAACGCTTCCGGCGCTAAAAAATGAATTTCCTTATCTGTTTCCGGTACAAAACGACAGCATTTGGTTAAATAAAATGAAGGACAAGGAGGAAAGGGAATTGTACAACAAGTCACAAGAAGTTTTTGGGGATTTTGAAAGTGAAAAAGCGCAAATAGCAGACTTGTTTAAACACGTGAAATATGAGCATCCAGATTTTGAATCTCCAAAAATTATAACGCTAATCACAAATTTAGATTACCAGAGCAAAATTGTTTATGCCGATAGTTTGCTGTTTGTTTCTTTGGATATGTATTTGGGAAAAAACAGTGAAGTGTACCAGGATTTCCCTGTTTATTTATCGCAAAACTTCGACAAGTCGCAATTGGTTGTTGATATGGCCAGTGCCATAAGCGACCGCTATTTTATGCCAGAAAAAAGTCGGCAGTTTTTAGATATGGTGATTGGCGCAGGAAAAAAACTGGTGATGATTGACCATTATTTGCCTTCAGTTTCCGATGCCCAAAAAATTGGTTACAGCGAAGCGGAATATGCCTGGGCAGTAGCCAACGAAGAACAAATTTGGAAATATTTTATAGAAAACAAATTGTTGTACAGCACCGATTCAAAATTAGTGGATCGTTTTATGGCGGACGCGCCATTTTCAAAATTTTATATCGATATTGATAAAGAATCTCCCGGCAGAATTGGTGTTTGGCTGGGCTGGCAAATTGTGAGCGCCTATATGTCTAATAATAATGACGTAACTTTACAGCAGCTTTTGCAAACTGATGCTGAAGAAATATTTAATAAATCGAAATATAAACCAAAAAAATAATGGCAGTAGTACAAACATCAAAAATTGAATTTGTTGTAGGATTGGATGAAAATAAAGTGCCTGAAACAATAAACTGGACAGCCGATGACGGCGAAATTAAAAATGAGAAATCAAAAGCTTTGATGATTTCCGTTTGGAATCCTGAAAAAAAAGAAACGCTTCGCATGGATTTGTGGACAAAAGATATGCCGATTGATGAAATGAAACAGTTTTTTCATGAAACCTTGGTTTCTATGGCAACTTCTTTTGACCGTGCAACAAATGACCATAAAATGAGTGCAACGATGCTCGATTTTTGTGATTATTTTGCTGAAAAACTGGAGTTGAAGAAATAGTTATAAGTTGAAGTGTTGAATTGTTTATTTGTTGAATCGTTTGGTTATTGAAACTTGAAACCTGAAACAAACACAACCAGCAACTATTGCGTTTTTATAAGCGCTATAATTTCTTTGTATTCATCGGGATTGTTCAAAAAATCTTTTTGGGAAACATCAATGATTAGTGTTTTAAGATTTTCTTCTGTTTTAATAAAACTTGAATAGCCTTGGTGAATTTTATCTAAATATTCCGGCGCAATATTTTGTTCATATTCGCGCCCTCTTTTTTTAATATTTTTGATTAATTGCGGCGTATCCTGATAAAGATAAATATACAAATCGGGTTTTGAAATTTCTTTGTACATAATATCGAACATCTTTCTGTACAAATAAAATTCGTCTTTTTGCAAAGTAACTTGCGCAAAAATTAGTGATTTAAAAATGTAATAATCCGAAACGATAAAGTTTTTAAACAAATCAAACTGCGCCAAATCATCCGAAAGTTGTGAATACCGGTCGGCCAAAAAACTCATTTCCAACGGAAAAGCATAACGATCATTGTCCTCATAAAATTTCGGCAAAAACGGATTGTCGGCAAAGCGTTCCAATATAATTTTAGCATTAAAATCCTCGGCAATCATCGTCGCAAGTGTTGTTTTACCTGAGCCAATATTCCCTTCAATAGCGATATAATTAAATTTTTCGGCTAGTGAAACCGGGCGTTTAAGCATTAAGTCAGTTTTTTCAACAGGACTTCTGTCTGTGCAGTTTTCCAAACACGTTTGTATACGTTGTTTTGTAATGGGATGAATGATGTTGGGCGCAATTTCAGCCAATGGACCCAGTACAAACTTTCTGTTTAGCATTTCTTTATGTGGCACCATTAACTCTTTAGAAATAATAATTTCCGTATCAAAAAGCAACACATCAATATCAATAATTCGTGCTTTATAACCAGCTTCAGAAGTTTTTTCTCTGCCTAACAAAAGTTCAATTTCGTGAATCGATTTTAAAAGGTTTTCCGGGTTTAAGCCTGTCGAAATTTGAATGCAGATATTTAAAAAATCGTCGCTTTTGAAACCCCAGGATTCCGTTTTGTAAACAGATGATATTTTCTCGACTGAACCTATTTTTTCAGCAATTAAATCAATAGCCTGCTGAAGATTATCAAGCTTGTTTCCCAGGTTGCTTCCCAACGATAAATATGTAGGTCTTAAAATTTGCATAAAGTGAATGCAAAGAAAAGAAAAGTATCAGATAAATACATATCTTTGCACGTCAATTTATAAACATTTACAAACTTTTTTTCGATTTTTAAATTCAAGGTTTACATGAAATTTTTAGGAAATTTATTAGCATCAATTTTAGGGACGTTAATTGCGTTGGGTATTTTATTCATGATGTTTATCGTGATCGCAATGGCTTTTGGCGAATCTGAGAAAGTGACTGTGAAAAGCAATTCAGTTTTGGAAATTAAATTAGATGCTTTGGTGAAGGATTATGCGCCAAAAGGCACTGATTTACTTGATGAATTTTTTGCGTTAAGTGATGAGAAAATGGGCTTGAATGAAATTATCAATGCCATTGAAAATGCAAAGAATGATGAAAACATTGTTGGAATAAGCATCAATACAGTTGATGTAAATGCTGGGATTTCCCAAACCCAGGCCATCAGAAATAAATTGGAAGAATTTAAAGAATCCGGGAAGTTTATTATGGCCTATGCCGATGTTTACAATCAGAAATCATATTATTTAAGTTCTGTGGCCGACTCAATATTTATGAATCCATTGGGTGGAATTGATTTTAAGGGTTTGTCTTCCGAAGTGTTATTTTTTAAAGATTTGCAGGATAAATCGGGCGTAAAAATGGAAGTAATCCGACACGGAAAATACAAAAGTGCCGTTGAGCCATTTTTATACAATAAAATGAGTGATGAAAACAGAGAACAAATTACGTCATTTCTACAGTCTATTTGGGGTGAATTGTTGGCTGATATTTCAAAAAGCAGAAATAAAACAATTGATGAACTTAATATTATCGCCGATAATTTATGGGCACGAAATGCAACTTTGGCTTTAGAAAACAATATTGTTGATGATGCAGTTTATTTGGATGAATATGAAACCAAATTAAAAACGGCTTCGGGTATTTTGGGTGATGATGAATTATCTAAAATTTCTCTATCTGATTATATTTCTATTGGAAAAGGCAGGGTTATTTCAAGCGCCACCAATAAAATTGCCGTAATTTATGCGCAAGGAGAAATAATTTACGGAAAAGGAAACGAAGATCTAATTGGACAGGAATTAATTATAGAGGCACTTCGCAAAGCGAGAAAAGATAAAAATGTAAAAGCTATTGTATTGCGAATAAATTCGCCTGGAGGAAGCGCTTTGGCTTCAGAATTAATTTGGAGGGAATTAGAACTGACCAAAAAAGAATTGCCATTGGTGGTTTCTATGGGAGATGTTGCTGCCTCTGGAGGATATTATATTGCCTGTAATGCTGACTGGATTTTTGCAGAACCTACAACTATTTCAGGATCAATCGGAGTTTTTGGAGCCTTACCAAATATGAGTAAATTAGCTGGTGATATTGGTATCAATGCTGAGCAAGTGAGTACCAATAAAAGCCCAAATTACAGTCTTTTTGAACCGATAACCAATGAGTTTAGAGCCGTAACTACTGAAGGTGTTGAAGATATCTATAAGACATTTGTATCTAGGGTTTCTGCAGGAAGAAATATGAGCGTTCAGGCAGTTGACAGTATTGCCCAAGGCCGTGTTTGGTCTGGAGTTGATGCAATGCAAAATGGTTTGGTTGATGAGTTGGGAAATTTGGATGATGCCATAAAGTACGCTGCAGAATTGGCTGCAGTTGTTGATTATAAAGTACGCAATTATCCAGATTATAAAATGGATTTAGGTGAAAAATTAAGTG
>CAMDPE010000177.1 GCA_945903795.1 Lutibacter flavus
CAGCAAGCCTTATCACAGCGCCTAAAGCAGGAATTAAAGTTTCTCCGCCTTCTAGTGAAAAACGCTTTTGTCCTACATATTTTGTTTGCAAAAAGTTCTCAAAAGTTACCGCCTGATTCAACTTTTGCAACACATATTTTTTAGTTTCGGGCGTGTAATTTGGGTGGTTTGAATTTTTGTGCAGCTCCTTTTGAATCCATTTTATTTCTTCGGGATTCCGAATATACATATATTCAACTCCAATAGATTCACAATAAATAGTTTCTAAATGTTTAACGATATCAGAAAGAGAAGCCTTTCCTGTGCCAATAATTTGACCAGCATCAAAAACAGTATCCAAATCTTTTTCCGACAGACCAAAGTTTTCAATAGCAAGTGTTGGCGAATATTTTCTGCGTTCGCGAACCGGATTTGTTTTTGTGAACAAATGCCCGCGCGATCTGTACCCATTAATTAAGTCGAGAACTTTAAATTCCTTTAATACATTTTCAGGAACTTCCAAGACGGTATTTTTTGGAGCTTCTTCCTTAAGTGAGTATTTTTCGTTGGCAAAGTCATATCCTTGAAAAAAACTTCTCCAGCTTGGTTCTATTGTATCAGGATTTATTAAATACTGGTCGTACAAATCGGCTATAAAACCAGAGTGAACCGTATTTAAAAATGAAAATTTATCCATAGTATTGTTAGTAGTCAATGTTTTAATTGATTGGGTAAAAATACAACTTTTACCAAAACCACCATTTTAAATATGGATATTTCGCAATTATTATATTTTTATTAAAATTTAGGCAATCCTAATAAAAATATGGTTTTTTAAGGCCTTTTTAGAGGAAAAATATGGGAAACCATTAAAATAAATGCAGATTTCTGTGCTTTGTTTTTAGTTGATTTACAACAAGTTGCTTTTAATTGAAAGTAAAGAATTTAAAAAGAAGAAATTTTTATGATAATTTCTTGCAAAAAGCAGAAAACCTTGTATATTTGCACTCGCAAAAGCGGATAAATTCCTCCTTAGCTCAGTTGGTTAGAGCATCTGACTGTTAATCAGAGGGTCCTTGGTTCGAGCCCAAGAGGAGGAGCCAGAGCGAACAAGAGGTCAGAAATGACCTCTTTTTTATTTTTAGACTTTTCCAACACTTTACTGGCATTGATTAAAATCTCTATTGGAGGAGTGAATGAAGGAGCTGCAGCTTTTCCATTCTCAAAATACAGTTTTTTTGAAAAGATGCAGCTGAGTATCTTTTTTTTAGTTTTCCCGTTAGATGTTTGATAAAATGAAACCAAATCTTCAAACATAGGGACGTGGTTCTTTAAATACTCATTGTATGGGGTCAAAACCTCAGATAAATCTCTGAAATTTCTCTCGTTTTCAAACAACTTTACATCAATTGAATTCTTTAATTCTTGGTACTCAGTTGAAGGTAATAATCCATCCATATATTGACCTTGAATGAAGTGTTTTTGTGTCTGTAATCTCTTCATTTCCCCCTCAATTCGTAATAATGTGTTCTTTCTTTCAATATCTTCAATTGAAAACAATTTCTCTAACACAACTTTATATGATTTAATGGTTTGAGCCGAGAACTGAATATTTGATAAAATTCTTTCAACCTCTTTATGAGCCCAATCAATTGGATACCTCGGACATTTGTTTTTGGTACACACATAGTAATGATAAATATTATTTCTTCCCTTTGAACCATACGCTGACAATGTTCGACCATGTACCGGACAAATAAGATGACCTTTAAGTGGATACAAATCAGATTTGTCATCATGGAATTTCATTTTTTTTCTTCTTCCATCAAGGACATCATTTGCAGCGGAAAATATTTCATCTGATATTAAAGGGGGATGAAGTCCGATAACAATTTGTGATGGGTCACCAAGGAAAGGCTTCACATGAATTTTGCCAGTGTATGTTATATTTCTAATCATGTTCAGAAATGTATTTTTACATAATTTAACTCCTTTTGTATTTAACCATCGTCTAACTTCATCCGCAGAATATAAACCTGAAGCCATTTTTTCAAATGACTCTCGAACTAACTCAGAATCCTTATTAAAAGATAAAGTTGAATCTTTTCCGAGCCTTGAATTGACATAACCTTTAGGTGCAATCCCTGTATGACAACCATTAAGACGTGCTTTATGTGAACCCTCTTTGGATCGTTTGGATATTTTTTTGTTTTCAATCTCAGGTAGAGCGTAACTTATAGCTTGTAACAACAAAGCTTCGGGATTGGTTTCGTCAATTTGACCTTCAACGAATTCTATCTCACACCCGAGTTTTAAAAACTTTGCTTTTTCCAAAAAGGATAAAATTAAATTTCTTGCGAACCGGTCATGTCTGAGTATTACGATTGAGTCAATGGAATCACTTTTCCCCTTATGAGATTTAATTTTTGTTTCAATTTTTTTCCATTGGGGTCTTTCAAAATCCTTTCCTGAACAGTCTTCTCGATAACAATCCATAATTTTGTAATCTCTGAATTCACAAAATCTTTTTATGGTTTCTTCTTGATATTCCAATGAATATCCTTGTTGTGCCTGTTCATCGGTACTTACTCTGGAGTACACAACTACATTTTTCATGATGCTTTAAGTTTATCAGTTTCAAATAAATTTATTACGCCAATGTCACGCTTTGTTTTCAATTTGCCATCCTTTTCTTCTCGGTTTTTAACTAAATATAATTGATGTTCGATTTTCGCTAATTGAATCATTAGATGTTGAATTGATGATAATTCTTGTTCTGTTAACTCTAAACCATCTTGTTTTAAGTTAGTTCGTAATTGATTAATTGTTATCATTATTATTTTGAAATTTTAATTTGTTGTTATTATAAAAATATACATAATTGAAAATGAAATACCAAATAAACCATCATAAATACTGGTGTTGTAGCGATATTTAACAATAAATTAAAAATTATTTATGGAGGTATTTCTTTTTCTTTCCAAGATTTCCCTTTAACAATTCGATAAATAACGGACGGTGAAACTCCATATTCTTTTGCCAATTTTTGTTTGCCATACACATGGCAATTGTATTTTTTTCTAATTTCTCTGGCAATTTGAATGTTTAATTTACATCTTCTGTTCACCGGGTTATTGAACACCGCCAATTCAGGTGGTTGAACTCCTTTATTTTTATGCTTATAAAGTTGGGATAACAATTCATAAGACATAAGTTGTTTGTCTGTTTTTTTAGCGTAGGATGACTCCTGTATCCTATCTAATTCCTTTTGAATTGATTTAGTATCCATGATTGTCATTTTTTAAATAATCGATTTCCCAAATTGTTTCATAATTCTCAGGATGTGAATTTATGATTTCACCCAACTTTTCAATAGATCGGATAGAACGTTCCGTTAACCTTGACCAGTTATCCCTCATAAACTCAAGAATAGCACCTTTATGGAATTCTGAAAGGTTTATCTTATCAAGACAATCCGTGTTTAAAACCACATCATATATCCATCCCCAGTGTTCATCTGGTGACAAATCAAAATCCGCAACTTTACATCGTGAACGGATGGCGTTTTTATGAGCCATCAAAACAGAAGTTCTTTTTCCTTTGTTTCGAGAATCCTTAACTTCATCATCAATAGGAAGACGAAAATTAGAAGTAAAAATAAAACGTAAATTGTCAGTTGGAACAGAAAATCCCATCTTACCATCCTCATTATAATATTGAATTGCCTCCTTTTGTAAATCTGATAAATTACTCATTTGACTCGCCAATGATCTTTCATAGACAAACTTTTTTTCACCATCCAATACATTTTTCATAGTATTACAATTTTGTTCATTCTTAAATATCTCATCACAATCATCCACATAAATAATGATTGGAACTGTTGGAGATATCTGGTAATTAATAACCGCTAACTGAATCCCAAAAGCAAACATTGAAGTATTTCCAGAGACCGTAAAAAAAAGTGTTTCAGAGGTCTGTAAATGTTGATTTACAGTGAAAGTTTTTCCTAAACCCGGTGGTGAATAAATATATAAATGTGGATACTTTTCAGTTTGTTGAATTTGGGTGAAATTTTGAACTAATTCAATTAATCGGTTTCTTTTTTGTTGACCCTTAATCAGGGATTCTTTTTTTGAACCCCTGTTAGACCTGTTTTTACTTTTTGTTAATGACATAATTTTATAAAATTTAATTAATTATTACTTTATAAGAACCACCCACTTTTTATGAGTGGTTCCTATTAAATCCCTTTATAATTTACTTCAGAAATAAATTAACTTTTTTAATTACGAAGAGAATTTAAATACGTCTCATTATAATATTTAAGAACTTCCTCTGACGCGGATTTCCATGTTATAAAATCATTAAACATCATTAATGGATTATCCTTGTTATTTAAATTAAGAGTTACAGTAATACCAAATGATTGGTTCGGATATTTTACCAACGCTTGAGGAACAACTTCAAAAGTTGCTAAATACTGTTCAAGAATCTGTGAAAACATGCGGTTATCAATTGCTCCATCTTTTATTAAATCATAGATCAAAGCTTGATAACTTTGTCTAGCTGATAAAGGATTATCATAAAATTGATTTTGAAAATTTAAAACGTCCTTAAATTCATCTAAAGGATGATAATATCCATATATATCGCAGTTATAATCATCAAGTATGTAAAATAATACTCCTAATTGTTCATTCGATTTTGTTGAATGATCAATTTTTTTTGTTTCGACTCCTTTTAATTTCAAGGACTGTCTGTTTTTAATAAATTTTGAATGTTTCATTCTTTTAATTTAAAATTAATTTGTTTTTTTTGAAAGTTTTAGAACCACTCACTTTTTAGAAGTGGTTCTTTTTGTTGACTTGGAGGATAGACTTTCACCCCATTTCGGATTCATTAATTACCTTGTAATCTTGTAATCATTTTCATTTTTTTATCTCATTATTATTTGATTTATACCAAAATTTTGACACAAAGAATTCCTGTACCCATCCTTTTGGTGAGTGAATATTAATTCATTAAAATTTTTGTAATTAGATAATAGTATTGGTAATTCGGAGTGTGTTATGCGGCCATATCTAGTTGATTATCTTCCTCAAAACTCTCGGTTAAACCTAATGATAAGTTTATGACATTCAACTGTTTTGAATCAAATTCCGACTCTCCCTTTTTTAGAACTTTTAATAAGGTCTCAACATTTTTTTCGTATAATTCATGACCTATGAAACTTCGTCCAAGTAAAAGTGATTGTCTTCCTACTGTCCCTGTCCCAGTGAATGGATCCCAAACAGTACCATTTTCTGGACACAAAGTCAAAATAAATAACGAAGGAAGAAGGTTTGGAAATGAACCAAAAAAAGGACTATCAATTTCATCTTGAGATCTCACACTATTTTGATTTAAACGGATTACATCTTCCATCTGGTTTTGTGATACAAAATCTCTGATTGTTTTATATTGACTAGAAATGTGATATGATTTTTCTTTTCCCCCTTGTTCTTTACATCCTGATCTTACTTCACATTTTTTATTTTCATCAACAATTTTGATAGGATTGAAATAGTATTTCTTTGTCTTTCCAAAAAGTAAAATGTATTCAAAAGAAGAACCAAATCTTTTAAAATTTTTGGGTTGTGGTTTGTTGTCATTTTTAAACCAGTTTGTTGTTTGAATATAAATGAACCCACGTTTTGTCATTTCTAAAATTAGTAATGGTACAATTCCCAGACAAACTCCATCTTTGTATGTCTCATTTAGATTGATTCCGATAACTGAAGTGTCTTTAAATTGATTATAATTCTCTGAGTAAACATCTACAATTTTAGATACAAATTCCTCTGGTGTTTTCTCCCAACCGATTTCAGATTCTGAATCACCGTATTTTATTTGACCATAATAAGGGATAGATGTAAAAGAAAGGTCAATAAAGACATCCTTTGGAAGTGGGTTTTTTAAAACATCCCCCTGAACTACTCTGTATTTATTCTTGGAATATTCTGAAGGGTCAATCTTTGTTGGAAGGGTGTTTTTTTTAGTATTGTAATCTACAATTAGTTTATCTACTTTTTGTTCATTATATAATCCGTCAAAAAATCTTTTAAGGATTTTAGACTCTCTTTCCTTTTCAAAATCATAATCATCTCTTTCAAGTGATTTTATATAGAAGAAAGCCTTTGAAACACTAATTGAACCAGCTAAAACAGCATCAGATATGTGGTACAAACTGTTATTTTTTAATTCCCATTTTAATATTTTCTCAAGAGTTAAAACATTACTACGTGACCACCCTTTACCAAGGGAATCTACTAAAAATTGAACCCGATCCTCTTTATCTCTATTTGGATTAGATTTTTCAATACCAATTCTAAGAGTGTGAATTACCTCGTTTACTTTTTCTTTAGAGGATTTCTCTTTTTTGATTTGGTTTTGTATTACAAAATCAGTAAAATCATCATCAGACATTTCAGGGATTTCTGACACAATGACCTCAATAAAATTTAATTTTAAATTTTTGAAGGCAATATATCGAAGAACACCATCAATGATTAAATATTTCCCATTTCTATAAATTACAGAAATTGGTTGTAGTTGACCAAACTCTTTTATACTATTTTTAAGAGTTTTGATTTCAAATTTACGATTTTGATATTCGTAAATTTTTTCGATTTCTTTTGAAATTTCAATTTTAGAGATTTCAACTTTTTGGAAAGTTTTTTTAACTTCCTCTTGACCTGTTTTTAAATCTTTAGTTACCATAATTTTATTGTTTTAATTAATATTATGGTACAAATGAATGCCTTAAATCGAAGCACGTAATAGTTTTACTGGCGTCGTTTTTTTTATGTCTTTCCGATTTGTTTTAAAAACTTAGGGTCTATTTCAACTTTGAA
>CAMDPE010000178.1 GCA_945903795.1 Lutibacter flavus
TAAGGTAACTCCGTCTCGTCCAAAATATTTATCAGCGAAAGCCAAACCTGCGCCTAAAGGAATTTGTCCGCCCACGATTCCGTGACCACCGTAAAAATTATGTTCGGGAGAAAAAATGTGCATTGAGCCGCCCATACCGCGAGAAGTTCCAGTGTCTTTTCCCATCAATTCTGCCATAATTCTTTTAGGATCAACGCCCAAACCAATTGGTTGAACATGATTTCTATAGGCAGTGATCATTTTGTCATTTTTTTCCATCACGTGCAAAGCACCAGCTAAAACAGCTTCTTGTCCATTATATAAATGCAGAAAGCCTCTTACTTTTTGTTGGATATAAAGTGCCGCCAATTTATCTTCGAATTTTCTCCAAAAAAGCATGTCTTTATACCAATTGATATAGGTTTCTTTAGTTATTTTTTTCATCTATAAAAATATAAGTTTAAGTCGAACTGCAAAAATACCATTTTGCATTGTAGTAATTTAACAAACCACTATTTTTTTTACTATAATCTTTTCGAAAAGGGAAATGAAGCAATAAAATTTAAATATGATTTTAAAATAGTTTTCAAATAAAATCGATTCAGGCAATATTTTTGAAGTACAAGAGTTATATTTACAGCAATTGAAGATAATACTGCAGTTGTGGGGACGACAAATTCTTTAATTTTTTTATTAAAGTTAATATTCTGATTGAATAAAACATAAAAGCTTAAGTAATATACTACAGTTGTGGGGACTACAAATATTATTGCTTTTATGGATGCAATCAGAAATAAAAAGTCTCGAGATTTTCTCGAGACTTTTTTAATTTTAAAGGGTGTGTGTCTTTTTTATTTTTCCATATAATCCTCAATAGGATTACAAGAACAAATTAAGTTTCTGTCGCCCAAAGCATCATTCACTCTGGCTACAGATGGCCAAAATTTATTTTCTCTTATGTAAGGAAGCGGAAAAGCAGCTTGTTCACGTGTGTAAGAATTGTTCCATTCGTTTGCGGTAATTACACTTTCGGTATGTGGCGCATTTTTCAGCATTGGAATTAAAACACCATCATTGTCCATAATTTCACTTTTTATGCTGATAAGCGTGTCGCAAAAACGATCCAATTCTTGTTTCCCTTCACTTTCTGTAGGTTCAATCATCAAAGTATCATGAACAGGAAAAGAAAGCGTTGGTGCGTGAAAACCATAATCCATCAATCGTTTTGAAATATCTGTAACATCGGCTCCAAAGTTTTTGTAATCTCTAAAGTCTACAATCATTTCATGGGCAGAAAATCCATTTTCTCCGGTATATAAAATCTTAAAATGTTTCTCTAGTCTGGATTTCATGTAGTTGGCATTTAAAATCGCATACATCGTTGCTTGCTTCAATCCGTTTGAACCCAACATTTTTATGTAGCTGTACGAAATCAGCAAAACCAACGCCGAGCCCCACGGCGCAGACGAGATGCCTGTAATTCCTTGTTCACCGCCAGTTTTAACAACCGGATTTGAAGGTAAAAACGGTGCCAAATGTTTCACAACACAAATTGGTCCAACACCCGGACCTCCGCCTCCGTGAGGAATTGCGAAAGTTTTGTGTAAATTTAAATGGCATACATCCGCGCCAATGGTGGCAGGATTTGTTAATCCAACTTGTGCGTTCATATTGGCACCATCCATATAAACTTGTCCGCCATTATCGTGGATAATCTTCGTAATCTCTTTGATGGAACTTTCGAAAACACCGTGGGTAGAAGGATAAGTCACCATCAAAGCAGCCAGACTGTCTTTATACAACAATGCTTTTTCTTTAATATCGTCAACATCTATATTTCCATGCTCATTTGTTTTGGTGACAATCACCTTAAAGCCAGCCATAACTGCAGATGCAGGATTGGTTCCGTGTGCCGATGAAGGAATTAAACAAATATTTCTATGGCCTTCGCCTTTTGATTCGAGGTATGCTTTTATCACCATTAAACCGGCATATTCGCCCTGTGCACCTGAATTTGGCTGCAATGAAGTGGCGTAAAAACCTGTGATTTCATTAAGCGCTTCTTCTAAACCTTTAATAACTTCCTGATATCCTTGCGCTTGTTCTATGGGCACAAATGGATGCATATTTCCCCAGCTTGGAGAACTTATCGGGAACATTTCAGAAGCAGCATTTAATTTCATGGTGCAAGAGCCCAACGAAATCATGGAATGCGTTAATGAAATATCTTTTCTTTCCAATCTTTTGATGAAACGCATCATTTCGGTTTCCGAATGGTATTTTTCAAAAACTTCATTTTCCATAAATGAAGAAGTTCTTGTAAATTTTGTAGGAATTGTATTTTCAGAAATTGCATTTAAAAGCACTGATTTTTTGCCTTCTGCTTCAGCCAAAATAGCGAGTATTTCATTAACGTCTGCCAAATTGGTGGTTTCATTCACTGAAATTCCCACCAAATTTTTTGATGGGTAATAAAAGTTTACTTCATTTTTTTCTGAAATTTCTTTCACTTTGGCCGCGTTTGAAACTTCCACTAGTAAGGTGTCAAAATACGTACTGTTTAATTGTTTTAAACCGAGATCTTTCAACCCTTTATCTAAGGTTGAAGCCAGGTTTTGAATGTTGGTTGCTATATATTTTATACCTTTTGGCCCGTGGTAAACGCCATACATTCCTGCCATTACAGCCAATAAAACCTGGGCAGTGCATATATTTGAAGTTGCTTTTTCGCGTTTTATGTGTTGTTCTCTGGTTTGTAAAGCCATACGCAAGGCACGATTTCCATTTTTATCCACAGAAACGCCAATGATGCGTCCTGGCAAATTGCGTTTATATTCTTCTTTGGTTGCAAAATAACCTGCGTGCGGACCGCCATAACCCATCGGAATTCCAAATCGTTGTGTAGTTCCAACTACCACGTCAGCGCCCCATTCGCCTGGAGGCGTTAGTAAAGACAAACTCAATAAATCTGCAGCTACCGCTATTTTAGCCTCAACAGCTTTCGCTTTTTCAACAAACGCAGTATAATCATAAATTTGGCCGCTTTTTCCCGGATATTGAATTAATGCCCCAAATATTTCATTGGTAAATTCTAATTTTTCGTGATCACCAAATACAAGTTCTATGCCCAAAGGAATTGCGCGTGTTTTCAAAACATCCATGGTTTGAGGCAAAACCTCATTTGAAACAAAGAATTTTGAGGCGTTTGCCTGATTGCGTGATCTTGAATGAAAAAGCATTAACATGGCTTCTCCTGCCGCAGTTCCTTCATCCAATAAAGAAGCATTCGCTATTTTTAAACCTGTTAAATCGCAGATCATTGTTTGATAAGTGATTAAAGCTTCCATTCGGCCTTGTGAAATTTCAGCCTGATAAGGTGTGTAGGCGGTATACCATCCCGGATTTTCCAAAATATTTCTTTGAATAACGCCCGGAAGAATTGTTGGGTGATAGCCCAAGCCAATATAATTTTTATACAGCTTGTTTTTGTTGGCAAGTTTTTGAATGTGTGTTAAATACTCAAACTCACTCATTGCTTTTGGTAAATTCAAATCATGAGCCAATCGAATATCAGCCGGTATTGTTTTGTCGATTAATTCATCTAACGATTGAACACCAATGGTCGCAACCATTTCTTTCACCTCATCTTCTCGAGGTCCAATATGTCTTAAAACAAAGGAATCTGTTCTCATTTATGTTTTGGTATTTTTTTATTTTAATGTTCCCAAATTTAATGAAAATTATAGAATTCACATGCCATCCCGATTACTTAATTATAATATTTTGTTAACCATGAAAATCACTCTAATGGCAATTATGTACTTTTGTTAAATGCGTTTGTTTAAAAAAATGGTTGATTTTTACATTTTTAGCAATATTCATGTTGCCTTGGCCGGATTTTCATTGACGAAAATCACGCTGATTAATTTTGGAATAGCAGATCGTTTATCACCTTTATTTGTGGCTTTTTCTATTCTGATTTCGTATAATTTTATTCGGTTTTACGAAATAAAAAGCAACAGGTTGAGTTGGTTTAAGGAATGGTTTTTTATGAATTTAAAAGAAATATTGCTGTTGCTGATTTTATCTATTTTGGGGTTGACAACTATTTTATTTTTTGCTGATTTTAACCCAACATCATTTTTGATATTGTTTCCTTTTGCTTTTATGACGTTTTTTTATGCAATTCCATTGTTTAAAATAGGAAAATTGGAAGTTTCATTCCGGAATTTCCCGATGGTGAAAATTTTTAGTATTGTCATAGCTTGGGCAGGTATTTCGGTATTTTTTCCTTTGTATGAGGCCAATTACCAATTTACTTCAGCAGTATATCTGGAGTTTTTTCAGCGGATTTTATTCCTGTTGGCAATTACGATTCCTTTTGACATTCGAGATATGAATGCCGATTCAAAATCATTAAAAACCTTGCCTCAACAATTGGGAATAACCTCATCTAAAGTTTTAGGAATTTTGTTGTTGTTTGGTTTTGTTTTGTTGGAAATTTTCAAAGAAAATTTTACGTATATGAGTTTTCTGATTGTGTTGATAATTTCAATTCTTGCCGGACTTTTCTTATGGTTTTCGTCGCCAACAAGGTCACGGTATTATACCAGTTTTTGGGTGGAATCAATTCCCGTAATTTGGTTGGGATTGCTTATTTTTATCAAATTATAAAAGTTTAATAGCGTAATATGGATAA
Organism: Lutibacter flavus; assembly: GCA_945903795.1. Taxonomy (GTDB): domain Bacteria; phylum Bacteroidota; class Bacteroidia; order Flavobacteriales; family Flavobacteriaceae; genus Lutibacter; species Lutibacter flavus_A. Next base: position 4,679 of record CAMDPE010000178.1, read on the forward strand.
TAAAAACAAAAAATATTTTGAGGTCAACAAAGATACCTGGAACAAAAAAGTGGGTATTCACATCAAATCAAAGTTTTACGATGTTGAAGGTTTCAAAAAAGGAAAAACATCCCTAAACAAATTTGAGTTGGAAGAATTGGGCGACGTTAAAGGTAAATCGCTGTTGCATTTACAATGCCATTTTGGTCAGGATACTTTGAGTTGGAGCAGGTTGGGAGCCAAATGTACCGGCATTGATATTTCCAATGAAGGCATCAAAAAAGCAAAATTGCTGAATACAGCATTGGGATTGGACGCCACTTTTATTGAAAGCAATTTATATGATGTCCCAAAAAATGTGAAAGGAAAGTTCGACATTGTTTTTGCCTCTTATGGCGTTATTGGCTGGCTGCCCGATTTAAAAACCTGGGCCGAAATTATTGCCGAAAAACTCAATAAAGGCGGTGTGTTTTATTTGATTGAATTTCACCCCATTGTTTGGATGTTCGATTACTTGCAAACACCTCCAAAACTCATTTATCCTTACCAAAATAGCGAGGTGATTTATGAGGAATACAAAGGAACTTACACCAACAAAGATGCTGATATTATCAGTAAAGAATATGGATGGAATCACGGTTTGGGAGAAGTGGCTTCGGCATTAACGGCTGCCGGACTTCATATTGAATTTTTGCACGAATTTGAAAAATCGCCTTATAATGTGTTGCCTGAAATGGAAGAAACTGAAGACGGAATGTTTGTGCAAAATGGTGGGGAAAAATTATTTCCGTTGCTGTATTCCATAAAAGCAACTAAAAAATAAAAGGCTTCCGATTTGGAAGCCTTTTTAGGAAATTTACTTTAAAAGTTTTTCTATTTTTTCTCTTTCTTCTTCCGCCAAAGCGCCGTCAACTAAAATTCTGCCGCTGTACTCATCGGTGATGATTTTTTTGCGACTTGAAATTTCTACTTGTCTTTGTGGTGGAATGGTGAAAAATGATCCGCCGGAAGCGCCTCTTTCAATAGAAACAACTGCCAAGCCATTTTTTACGTTTGTTCTGATTCTATTGTAGGCCGACAATAAATTGTCGTCAATTAATTCAGCATATTCTTTCGATTTTGAAACCAAAATAGTTTCTTCTTTTTCGGTATCACTCATGATATCGTTTAACTCAGCCGCTTTGTGTTTAAGCAATTCTTCTTTTCTGGCAAGGTTTACTTTTGTGCCTTCAATCACTTCATTTTTTTGCTCAATCTTAGCTCTGTGCTCTTTAATTCTTTTTTCAGCCAATTCAATTTCAAGTTCTTGAAACTCAGTTTCTTTGCTTATTGAATTGAATTCTCTGTTGTTGCGAACTTTCTTTTGTTGTTCTGTATATTTTTTAACCAAAGCGTTTGCTTCATCAATAACCAACTTTTTGTCGGTAATTTCTTTTTTAAGGGCAGCTACTTCTTCGTCTAAATTAACAAGTCTTTTATTTAAACCAATTACTTCATCTTGTAAATCTTCAACTTCTAAAGGTAATTCACCTCTTACGCTTTTAATTTCATCAATTCTTGAATCAATTAATTGTAAATCATAAAGAGCTCTTAACTTTTCTTCAACAGTAACTTCTTTGCTTTTAGCCATATTATAAGTAATAAATTGGATTTGTATTTTTTTGTGATAAAATGATTGCAAAATTAGGAAATTTTTTTGTAAGTATATCAACTAAAAGATTTTTTGTGAATTGTTCACTTTCGTAGTGTCCAATATCTGCAATAACCAGTTTATTTTCAGCTTTGTAAAACTCGTGATATTTGATATCTGCAGTCACATAAATGTCGGCACCGGCTTCAATGGCTTTCTCAATGGCAAAACTTCCGGAGCCTCCTAAAACAGCGACTTTTTTAATGGGTTTTCCCAACAATTCCGAATGGCGAATGCCTTTTGAATTCATGGTGTTTTTTAAGAATTTAAGGAAGTCTGTTTCGCTTTTTTCTTCCCCCAATTCACCAATCATTCCCAAACCAATTTCCTGATTTGTGTTCTCCAAAGAAACTATTTCGTAGGCAACTTCTTCATAAGGATGCGATTCAAAAAGCGCGGAGAGGATATTTCTTTCCTTATGTTTTTCAAAAATGACCCCAATTAAGGTTTCATTTTCCTGATGTAATTTTC
>CAMDPE010000179.1 GCA_945903795.1 Lutibacter flavus
TCAGAAAATTAAATTCGCGTTTGCAAGGACATCCAACAACCCACGATGGTTTGCCAGGAATTCGTATTTCATCGGGTTCACTTGGTCAAGGAATGAGTATTGCGATTGGAGCTGCACAAGCAAAAAAATTAAACGGAGATTCTAAATTGATCTATTCAATGCACGGAGACGGCGAAATGCAGGAAGGTCAAATTTGGGAAGCTGCCATGTATGCCGCAGGTAAAAAAATAGATAATTATATTGCAACGATTGATTATAACGGACAACAAATAGATGGTGCAACAGATGATGTATTGCCTTTGGGCAGTTTAAGAGCAAAGTTTGAAGCTTTTGGCTGGACTGTTTTAGATGTAGAAAAAGGAAATGATATTGAAAGCATCAGAAATGGTTTGGCAGAAGCAAAATCCTTAACAGGAAAAGGAAAACCAGTTTGTATATTATTGCACACGATTATGGGAAATGGCGTTGATTTTATGATGCATACCCACGCTTGGCACGGAAAAGCACCAAATGATGCACAATTGGAAAATGCACTGAGTCAGAATCCAGAAACATTAGGCGACTATTAAAATATGAATCCTGCTTTTGCAGGATTTTTTTTATGATATAATTGAAATCGATTCTACTATTAATTATAAGAATACACTTATATTTACGTCTGTTCAAAAAAATTTAAATTAGTTAAATGAAAATAGGTATAGTTTGTTATCCAACATTTGGAGGAAGTGGCGTAGTGGCTACAGAATTGGGAATGGCTTTGGCACAAAGAGGTCATCAAGTTCATTTTATAACCTATAAACAGCCAGTTCGACTTGATTTTTTGTCAAGCAACATTCATTTTCACGAAGTTTTTGTGGAAGAATACCCTTTATTTCATTTTCAACCTTATGAATTGGCTTTGTCCAGTAAAATAGTTGAAGTTGTAGAAGCTTATAATTTAGAAATTCTGCACGTTCATTATGCAATTCCGCACGCGTATGCCGCGTATATGGCGAAACAAATGTTGAAGGAAAAGGGAATTGACATTAAAGTTGTTACCACTTTGCATGGAACCGATATCACTTTGGTGGGAAGTCATCCAAATTACAAACCTGCGGTAGAATTCAGTATCAATAATTCCGATGTAGTAACCACAGTATCAGAGAGTTTACGTAAGGATACGCTAAGGCTTTTTAACATCACAAAAGAGATAAAAGTTATTTATAATTTTATTGATTTTGAAAAATATCCCGAAATTCATTCAGAAGAATGTCTGCGTCATACCATTGCGAATGAAAATGAACGCATTATCACCCATGTAAGTAATTTACGACCTGTAAAAAGGGCTTCAGATGTTATTGATATTTTTTATAAAATTCAGAAGGAAATTCCGTCTAAATTATTGTTGGTTGGCGAAGGCCCGGACAGGGAAAATATTGAACATCAGGCAAAAAAATTGGGAATTTTAGACAAAGTGCTCTTTTTGGGAAACAGCAATGAAGTAAATAAGTTGCTTTGTTATTCTGATTTATTTTTATTGCCGTCGGAAACAGAAAGTTTTGGATTGGCGGCATTGGAAGCGATGGCAGCGAGAACACCAGTAATTTCAACTAATTCAGGTGGTTTGCCAGAAGTAAATATACAAGGTGTCACTGGTTTTTTAAGCGATGTTGGAGATACAGATGAAATGGCAAAAAACGGTATTTATATTTTGGAAGATACAAACCGATTACAGCAATTTAAACAAAATGCTTTGGCTCAGGCAAAAAAATTCAGTTTGGAAAATGTATTGCCAAAGTATCAAGAGGTTTACAGAGAAGTTCTAGTAAATTGTTGTTAAGCGTTATAATAATTTAACGCTTCAATAAGAAGTTCTTTTTCAACCTTACAATCTAATTTAAACTGTTCAAAATCAGTTAACAAGACAAAATTAACTTGTCCGCCCACATTCTTTTTGTCGTGAATTAAAAGTCCGATAATTCCTTCATAATCAAGAACATCAATTTCCACTTTATCATAAATTCCTAAAATTGTTTCTTTGATGGATTTTACATGTTCTGATGGAAAATTCAATAGTTTATGTGAGATAAATGCTTCCGTTACCATGCCAATGGCGATGGCTTCTCCGTGGGTTAAATTTTCTTTGTCTTCCGATTCCAAAAAATAGGATTCTATGGCGTGGCCCAATGTGTGCCCGAAGTTTAAAATTTTGCGCAATCCTTTTTCTTTTGGATCCTTTGTGACTACCTCATTCTTAATTTCAATGGATCGATGAATTAAATTGGTTATCGAACTGATATTTAATTCTTTAAAGTTATTAATCTCTTTCCATAAATGAATATCATACGTAATTCCATATTTTATAATTTCAGCCAATCCGGAACGCAATTCACGTTCGGAAATAGTTTCCAAATAACGAGGATCAATCAGCACCATTTCGGGATCAGAAAACAATCCAATCTGATTTTTTAAAACGCCCAAATCAACGCCGGTTTTACCACCAACAGAAGCATCAACCATACTTAAAAGTGTTGTGGGGATATTTACAAAAGAAATTCCCCGCTTAAAAGTAGAAGCCACAAATCCGCCTAAATCCGTAATAACGCCGCCACCTAAATTAATCATCAGGCTTTTTCTGTCGGCGCCCAATTCTGTTAACGCATGCCAAACTCCAGAACAGGTATCCAAATTTTTATTAATTTCACCGGCTTCAATCTCAATAATTTCAATTTCTGCTTCAGTTTCAAGTTCTTGCAATAAAATAGGTAAACAATGAAAATTGGTATTTTCATCCACCAAAACAAAAATGGTTGAAGGCTTAATTTCAGAAATAAAAATATTTTGTTTTCTGTAGGCGTCTTCATTAAAGTTTACAAAGTAATTATTGGATAAAATAGGTGTCATTTCGGATAATATTTTGTGCAAATTAAAGGTAAAAAAATTAAAAAATAAACACTTTGTGGGTATCTTTGTACAAATAGAATCTACAATGAAAAAAATATTTGACAATACTGAAGTTGCCTTTGCTTTAAAATCAAATTCTGAGCTTGAAAGAGCATACTATTTGTTTGAAATGATTAAGCGTGAGCCACTTGTTAAAATTGGTACAGCCGTTACCAAATTTGCCCTTAAAACGCATTTGCCTGTTGAAGGAATTATCAGGGCTACCGTTTTCGATCATTTTTGTGGTGGTGTTAACGAAACTGATTGCATGTCAACAATCGATAAAACGTACACAAAAAATGTATATTCCGTATTGGATTATTCTGCTGAAGGTAAAGAAGTTGAAGAACAATTTGACTTGGCCATGGAAAAAACATTAAATACCATTAAATTTGGTCTTGAAAAGCCAAGCATTCCATTTGCAGTATTTAAACCTACAGGATTTGGCCGTTTGGAAATTTACCAAAAAGTAACTGAAGGCACAGAGTTAAGCGCCCATGAAGTAGTTGAGTGGAAACGGGTTAAAGAACGGTATGATACAGTAAGTAAAGCCGCCCATAAAGCAAATGTTCCTTTATTAATTGACGCTGAGGAAAGTTGGATGCAACTTGCTGCCGATGATTTAATTGAAGAAATGATGGAAAAATACAACAAAGAAAAAGTAATTGTGTTTGGCACTTTGCAATTATACCGTTGGGATCGATTGGATTATCTTAAAAAATTGCACAGCCGCGCTAAAGAAAAAGGTTTTAAAATTGGACAGAAATTGGTGCGTGGAGCTTATATGGAAAAAGAACGTGAACGCGCAGAGGAATATGGATATAAAGATCCAATTTGCGAAAACAAAGCCGCTACCGATAAAATGTACAATGATGTTTTGGTTTATATGATGGATAATATTGATGATATGGCCATTTTTGCCGGAACGCATAATGAAGACAGTTCTTATTTATGTATGGATTTAATTGAGAAATATAATTTTGACAAAAACGATAAGAGAATTTGGTTTGGTCAATTGTTTGGAATGAGCGATCATATAAGTTATAATTTGGCGGCAGCTGGTTATAATGTTGCCAAATATTTGCCATTTGGTCCCGTTCGCGATGTTATGCCATACTTGATAAGACGTGCCGAAGAAAATACTTCAGTGGCCGGACAAACAAATCGTGAACTCGAATTGTTAAAACGAGAACGCGAAAGAAGAAAAATTTAATATCTTTTTGAAATAATATTTTGAAAAAACTGCCAGAAATGGTAGTTTTTTTTTTCGCTATTTTTTAAAATCGAAATTCGCATATAAATATTAATAATAGCTTAAGAAGTCTGTTTATAATCCATATTATCAAAGATTTGATTAAATAGGATTTTCAAAAAACGCTATTGTTATTTATTTAATATATACATTTACAGTAAGTTAAGCGCATATAATTAGAAAAATCATTATGAAACTTTTGTGATATAAAACAAAATAAAACAACTACTTTTGCATCGCCTAAAAAAATTAGAACATGCAATCTATCAGAAACATCGCTATTATAGCCCACGTTGACCACGGTAAAACGACTTTGGTTGATAAAATTATTGATCAAGCCCACATTTTAGATGAACGTAAAGTTCGTACCGAATTATTATTGGACAGTAATGATTTAGAAAGAGAAAGGGGAATTACCATTTTGTCTAAAAACGTGTCTATTATTTATAAAGGCGTAAAAATCAATATTATTGATACTCCTGGTCACGCGGATTTTGGTGGTGAAGTTGAAAGGGTATTAAATATGGCCGACGGTGTTTTATTGTTGGTGGATGCTTTTGAAGGTCCAATGCCACAAACACGTTTTGTTTTAGGCAAAGCACTTGAGCTTGGTTTAACGCCAATATTGGTGGTAAATAAAGTAGATAAAGAAAACTGTACACCAGATATCGTACACGAAAAAGTTTTCGATTTAATGTGTGCGTTAGATGCTACTGAAGAACAACTTCACTTTGCTACAATTTACGGTTCAGCCAAACATAATTGGATGAATACTGATTGGAGAGAACAAACTGATAATATTATTCCATTATTGGATGCTATTTTAGAAAATATTCCTGAGGCTCCTTATTATGAAGGAACTCCTCAAATGCAAATTACTTCTTTAGATTTTACATCGTTTGTTGGACGTATTGCTATCGGACGTGTATTTAGAGGTGATTTGGTTGAAGGTAAAGATTACGCAATTTGTAAAGCCGACGGCAGCTTTAAAAAAGTACGGATTAAAGAACTTCATACTTTTGAAGGTATGGGTAAAGATAGAGCGGCTACCGTAAGAAGTGGTGATATTTGTGCCATCACAGGGATTGACGGATTTGAAATTGGAGATACTATTGCAGATCTTGAAAATCCTGAACCATTAACCAGGTTAAAAGTGGATCAACCTACAATGAGTATGTTGTTTACCATTAACAACTCACCTTTTTATGGGAAAGAAGGAAAATTTGTTACTTCTCGTCATTTACGTGACAGGTTATATAAAGAAATTGAAAAGAATTTAGCTCTTAGAGTTGAAGATACGGATAGTGAAGATAGATTTAATGTTTTCGGACGTGGAATTTTACATTTATCTGTATTGATTGAAACAATGCGTAGAGAAGGTTATGAGTTACAAGTGGGAAGACCGCAAGTAATTATGAAAGATATTGATGGCGTTAAATGTGAACCATATGAAACGCTTGTGATTGATGTGCCTGAAGAATCTTCAAGTAAAGTAATTAACTTGGTATCATTGAGAAAAGGGGACCTATTAATTATGGAACCAAAAGGTGATTTACAACATTTAGAATTTTCAATTCCATCAAGAGGTTTAATTGGTTTGCGTAATAAATTATTGACCGCAACAGCAGGTACAGCCATCATTAACCATAATTTTGTTGAATTTAGTCCTTACAAAGGTGATTTTAATGAGGTTGTAAATGGGGCATTAATTTCTGCGGAAGCAGGAAAAGCAACTGCTTATGCAATTGATAAACTTGGGGACAGAGGGGTTTTCTTTATTGATATCAACCAAGAAATTTACAAAGGGCAAGTTGTTGGTGAAAATAACCGACAAGATGATATGTCTATCAACTTAATAAAAGGTAAAAAACTAACAAACGTTCGTAAATCTGGTACAGATACGGCTGTTAACATTGCTCCTAAGAAAGAATTTTCATTAGAAGAATGTATGGAGTATATTAAAGATGATGAATATTTAGAAGTTACTCCATTAAGTTTAAGAATGAGAAAAATAATATTTAAATAGATTAAATATTTATTAAAATTATAAAACGCTTCCAAAAATTGGAAGCGTTTTTTGTTTTGATATTGTTTCAGTTTAGTAATAATATTGGTAAAGTATTTAAGGTAACATTTGTTACCATTATCATTTTAAACTATTATGCTTTTTTGTGGTCAAAGGATTATAAAAACAAATAAAATATTTATAAAATGAAAAAATTAATTTTAATTACAGTAGTAATAATCTTTACAGCAATAAGTAGTTGTTCACAAAATGATAGTGAAGTACCTTTTTCAGAATCAACTTTAACTCAGGAAGAAATTGATGATTTAATATTGATTGGTGAAAAAGAAATTTTAACTCAGGAAGAAATTGACGATTTATTATTTCTTAGGGAAGAAGAGAAATTAGCACGAGATGTTTATTTATATTCTTTTGATAAATATGGAGTTGCTATTTTTGGAAATATTTCCAAAAGTGAACAAAAACATATGGATCAAGTGTTAATATTGTTAAATGCTTATCAGTTAATTGATCCGGCATCAATAGAAAGAGGTGTTTTTACAAATCAAACATTACAAAATTTATACAATGATCTTATTGCGCAATCAGATATTTCGCTAAAGGATGCTTTAGCT
>CAMDPE010000180.1 GCA_945903795.1 Lutibacter flavus
TGTTGCAGGCACCCTACGGAACTGGCGTGTTTTTATGCAGAAAAGGATTGATTGAAAATGTACTCACCAAAGAAGCTCAATATGTTGACGGAATGGATTTGACAATGGTCGGAAGCCGCTCCGGAGCCAATGCTATTGCCGTTTGGATGATTTTGTTCAGTTATGGCTATTATGGGTGGTTTGAAAAAATAAGCACGCTTTTACTGCGTACCGAATGGTTTTGCGCTCAATTAGATGAATTAAATATCGCCTATTACAGAAATCCGTTTATGAACATTGTCACCATAAAATCGGATTTTTTACCTGAAAACATTGCGCATAAATTTGGCTTAGTTCCTGAAACACATGAAGGGAACAACGAGTGGTATAAAGTAATTATGATGAGCCACGTTGAAATTGACGATTTGTCTAAATTTGTGGAGGCATTGAAATAACAGTCGTTAGTACAACACAAAAGGGACTAAATTCCATCAATTAATAACCAAAGAGACCGGCCTTAAAATCTTCCCAATTAGAAAATATTTCTCTAAAAACTAAAAATGTAATTACAAAGACTATTAAACTGATGTAGATTTTATTCCTTTCTTTCATTTTAAGTCCATTTATTTTCAATAGAATGATTGCTAAATCTATTTGATAATCGACTTTATCAATAACTTTTTTAATTTAGTCATTCGATAAAGTAGTTTCAGAAGCGCCAATTTCTTCAACATTCTCATGTGGAAATGCTTTTTTGTTAAAGAAAATTAAAATACCTACGGCTGTAGAAATGGAAGCATCAGCAATATTAAAAATTGCATTAAAAAAAGTAAAAGGTTTGCTGCCCCAAAAAGGCACCCAACTTGGCAAATCACCACTCCAAATAGGGAAATAAAGCATATCTACCACTTTCCCATGAAACAAGGTTCCGTAAGGTTTTTCAGCAAACAAAGTTGCAACAGCATTTCTTGGCGTATCGAAAATAACACCATAAAAAACAGAATCTATAATATTTCCCATAGCTCCGGCGAAAATTAGAGAAATGGCCACAATTAAAATAGCAGGCGCATTTTTTTTAACAGAGCTATACAGCCAATATCCTATTCCAACAATGGCGAACAACCTGAAAATCGTTAAAACCAATTTACCTGTTCTGCCGCCAAATTCTGCACCCCAGGCCATACCGTTATTTTCAATAAAATGAATGCGAAACCAGTCAAAAACAACCACCTCTTCACCATACAAAAAATTCGTTTTTATATAAATTTTGCTAATTTGATCAATTAACAATATTAAAATGATGATAATGATGGGTTTTTTCAATGGTGTGGATTTTATTTAAGCGTAGTAAAAAAACGAAGCTTCAACTCATTGAAGCTTCGCAATTGTATATGATTTATTTTTTATTGTTGCATATTTTTAGCCTCGATGCTCAAGGTTGCATGCGGCACTAATTTTAAACGCTCCTTTTGGATTAATTTACCAGTTACGCGGCAAATTCCATAGGTTTTGTTTTCAATGCGCTGCAAGGCATTTTTTAAATCGCGAATGAACTTTTCCTGACGAATCGCCAACTGCACATTCGCTTCTTTTGACATGGTTTCTGAGCCTTCTTCAAAAGCTTTAAACGTAGGTGAAGTATCATCCGTTCCGTTATCGCTGTCGTTTTTAAAAATGCTTTTTAAAAGCGCCAAATCTTCTTCGGCACGCTCTTTTTTTTGCAAAATTATTTCTTTAAATTCTGCCAAATCTTTATCTGAGTATCTGTTATTTTCCTCCATAACTTAATTTTTTTCTATTAATATTTTTGTTTGCACATCGTCAAAAGCAATTTCTGTACCATTTTCCAATTCATCAACAAAAACGAGTTCTCTCGTCAATGTTTCTGTTTTAATATAGTGTTCATTTGCTATAATTGAGCGCTCTAATATATCATTTTTTTGAATAACTAAGGTAATTTTGTCGGTAACTTCCAAACCAGAATCCTTGCGTAAATTCTGAACCCTGTTCACCAACTCTCTTGCATTGCCTTCCATCCTTAAATCCTCGGTAATCGTAATGTCTAAAGCCACTGTTAAACCTCCTTGGTTGGCCACCAGCCAACCCTCAATATCCTGAGACGTAATTTCAACTTCCTCAAGTTTTAAATTTACGACTTTCTCATTGATAACCAACGCTATTTCTTGCTGTTTTTCAACAGTTGCAATGTCTTCTTGCGTTAAATTCTGAATGGCTTCCGAGATCATTTTCATGTCTTTTCCAAACCTTGGTCCCAACACTTTAAAATTGGGTTTTATAGTTTTTACCACAATTCCTGAAGCATCATCAATCATTTCAATTTCCTTTACGTTCACTTCCGATTTTATCAAATCTGCCACCGCTAAAATTTCTTCCCTTTCTTCATCATTTAACACTGGAATCATAATTCTTTGCAAGGGCTGACGCACTTTAATCATTTCCTTTTTTCGCAATGATAAAACCATAGAGGCAATTTTTTGAGCCTGTTGCATTTTGTGCTCTAACTTATTGTCGACTAAACTTTTATCATAAATTGGAAAAGTCGCCAAATGTACTGATTCAAATGATTCCTTACAAGAAACATTTGTTAAATCTTTGTAAAGATTGTCCATAAAAAATGGTGCGATTGGCGCGCCCAATTTCGCCACTGTTAACAGACAAGTATAAAGCGTTTGATAGCCCGAAACTTTGTCTTTTTCGTAATCGCCTTTCCAAAAACGTCTTCTGCTTAAGCGCACAAACCAGTTGCTTAAATTTTCCGAAACAAAATCCTGAATGGCACGAGCCGCTTTTGTTGGCTCGTAATCTTCATAAAAACTTTCTGTATTTTTTACCAAGGTATTGAGTTCGGATAAAATCCAACGATCAATTTCAGGTCTTTCATCTAAAGCAATTTCTTCTTCGGAATAGGAAAAATTATCCAAGTTTGCATACAATGAAAAGAAAGAATACGTATTGTAAAGCGTTCCGAAGAATTTTCTCCGAACCTCATCGATGCCTTCCAAATCAAATTTTAAATTGTCCCACGGATTTGCATTCACAATCATATACCAACGTGTGGCATCTGCACCATATTTGTCCATCGTTTCAAAAGGATCAACGGCATTTCCCAAACGTTTCGACATTTTTTTGCCTTCCTTGTCCAACACCAATCCGTTTGATACCACATTTTTATAGGCAACAGAATCAAAAACCATAGTTGATATGGCGTGAAGCGTATAAAACCAACCTCTTGTTTGGTCAACACCTTCCGCAATAAAATCGGCCGGAAAGAATTTCTTGTTGTCTATTAAATCTTTATTTTCGAACGGATAATGCCATTGTGCATACGGCATAGAACCAGAATCGAACCAAACATCAATCAAATCTGCTTCGCGTTTCATTGGCTTTCCCGAAGCCGAAACCAAGACAATTTCATCCACCACATTTTTATGCAAGTCGATTTTGTCATAGTTTTCTTCGCTCATATTTCCCACTTCAAAATCGGCAAAAATTGCGGCTTTCATATGTCCGGCGGCAACAGATTTTTTCATTTCTGCTGTTAATTCTTCAACCGAGCCAATAAATATTTCTTCTGTACCGTCTTCTGTTCTCCAAATTGGCAAAGGAATTCCCCAATAACGCGAACGTGATAAGTTCCAGTCGTTGGCATTTTTTAACCAGTTGCCAAATCGGCCTTCACCGGTTGATTTTGGTTTCCAGTTAATGGTATTGTTTAAATCGAACATGCGATCACGCTTGTCGGTCACTTTTATAAACCAGGAATCCAGCGGATAATATAAAACCGGTTTGTCTGTTCTCCAGCAATGCGGATAACTGTGTTTGTATTTTTCTACGTTGAACGCTTTGTTTTCTTCTTTTAATTGAATGGCAATATCTACATCCAAAGAACGCTCGGGTGCTTCTCCGTCTTCATAATATTCGTTTTTCACGTATTTCCCTGCATATTCACCCATATGTTTGGTGAATCTTCCCTGTAAATCAACCAAAGGAACCGGATTCCCGTTATCATCCAACACCAACATTGGCGGTACTTCAGGATTGGCTTGTTTTGCAACCATCGCATCATCTGCACCAAAAGTTGGCGCTGTGTGCACAATTCCAGTACCGTCTTCCGTAGTTACAAAATCGCCGGCAATGACCCTAAAAGCATTTTCCGGATTTTTATAAGGAAGCGCGTAAGGCATTAATTGCTCATATTTGGATTCCAATAACTCAGCGCCTTTAAATTCTTTCAGAATCAAAAAAGGAATTTTCTTGTCGTTTTGATTGTAGCTCAACAAGTCAATTTCATTTTCAACAGCTAAAAATTTGCCCGAAAATTGCTTTCCAACCAATGCTTTTGCCAAAATCACATTGCTAGGCTCAAAAGTATATTGATTGAAAGATTTCACTAAAACATAATCAATCTTTTTCCCAACCGTTAGCGCAGTGTTCGATGGCAATGTCCAAGGCGTTGTAGTCCATGCCAAAAAGTAAATTTCGCCATCAACTTCCTGCAATAATTTAGGCAAGGTATTTTTTATCGCTTTAAATTGCGCAACAACCGTGGTATCAGTAACATCCTGATAAGTTCCCGGCTGGTTTAATTCGTGTGAACTCAACCCTGTACCCGCTTTTGGCGAATAAGGCTGAATGGTATATCCTTTGTAAATCAATCCTTTTTTATACAATTGGGCCAGCAACCACCAAACCGTTTCCATGTATTTTGGCTTGTAGGTCACGTATGGATCTTCCATATCTACCCAATAACCAATGCGTTTGGTTAAATCGTTCCAAACATCGGTATAGCGCATTACGGCATTTTTACAAGCTTCGTTATATTCTTCAACAGAAATTTTTTTGCCTATATCTTCTTTGGTAATTCCCAATTCTTTTTCAACACCCAATTCAATTGGCAAACCATGCGTATCCCAACCAGCTTTTCGTTTTACCTGAAATCCCTGAAGGGTTTTATAACGACAAAAAATATCTTTTATGGCGCGGGCCATTACATGGTGAATTCCCGGTAATCCGTTTGCCGATGGCGGTCCTTCATAAAATACAAAAGATTTATTCTCGTCTCGTGTGCTAATGCTTTTTTCGAAAATATGTTCCGCTTCCCAAAATGCCAAAGTCTCTTCTGCTACTTTGGTGAGGTCCAATCCCTTATATTCTCTAAATTTTTTGCTCATTTTATGCCCTTAAATCAATTAGTGTGCGAAATTACGGATTTTATTGAAAATATCATTTCATATGTAAATAATTATTGTTTTAATTCGGCCATATGTAATTCGCATATATTCACCTGTATATGAATCGAAATTCCGTTATGCTCATTTCATAAATTGTAAAAAAAATACCGACCAATTTTAGCCTGAAATTCAATCGATTTTGTTCAAAATAATAAAGAAATTAAGATAAAAATTTGGGCGTTCCCGCGAAAAGACGAGCGTGCTTTTCACTGCAATCTTTTTTTCGGCAAAAAACCTCAAAAAAGGATTTCCGCTTTAATCACTAACGCGTATAGAATAAATAATGAAAATATAGATAATCGAAAACTTGGTATCACAATCTGTGATACCATCTAAAAGCAAACTTGGAGGCGCAAAACCTTTCGCCTTTGCGGAACAAGGTGTTGCAATGCTTTCAAGTGTCTTAAACAGCAAAAAAACAATACCAGTCAATATTGCTGTGATAAGGGCTTTTGTGGTACTGAGACAACATTTGGCCGATTACAAAGACTTAAAAGAAAATATTGCGACACTTGAAAAACAAATGAACCTTAACTTTAAGGATATTAACCAAGCATTGCATTATTTATTGAATAAAGATGCGCAAGAAATAGCACAACATGAAAGAAAACAAATTGGGTTTAAAAAATGAATTAATTCAAACTAATTTTCCAACTTAAAAAGCCTTACAACCCTCTTTCTTTCTGAATTTGTTCATAGGCAATGCTAACCTGCTTAAATTTTTCTTCGGCGCCTTTTATATGTTCGGCTCCTAGATGTTGCAATTTATCGGGATGGTATTTTTTCGCCATTTTTCTATATGCCAATTTTACTTCATCATTGGTCACCGTTTTTTCGATTTCCAAAATCCGGTAAGCGCTGTCTGAACTATTATAAAACATCGCTTTTATGGATTCAAAATCGTGCGGATTCACATATAAATAACCTGCAATGGTTTTTATGGCATTTACCTCAACTTCAAGAACGGCGCCATCGGCATTTGCGATGCCAAACAAAAAATGAATCAGCTGCAACCGTGAAGCGTGCGTTAAATTTTGACGTATCTGTGTGCAAATTTGAGGCGTTGAGATTTCGTTGTTTTTGATAAATACCTTGAACAATTTAAATGCATTGTTGGCGCGTTCTTCCCCGTACATTCGCTTAAAATGCTCTCTTACAAATAACAATTCCCGCTCGTTTACATTCCCGTCGGCTTTTATCACCACCGATGACAACAACAATAAACTCACTTCAAAATCGCCCGATTGCGCATTTGAGCTTGCTCTTCCGTAGGTTTTAGCCAGTTCTAGATCTTCTTTAGAAAATCCATCAATAAAACTGCCAACCGCAAAACCTAAAATACTTCCTATCGGACC
This sequence comes from Lutibacter flavus, assembly GCA_945903795.1. Lineage (GTDB taxonomy): Bacteria > Bacteroidota > Bacteroidia > Flavobacteriales > Flavobacteriaceae > Lutibacter > Lutibacter flavus_A. Next base: position 6,587 of record CAMDPE010000180.1, read on the forward strand.
GCCAAGCGTAAAACCCAATCCGGCTCCCAACCATTTAACAAAATTTGCCATAATTTTTATTTAGAGGGCAAAGATACATCGATTTGTCAGTATCCTAAAAGTTAGTTATGTCACAATTGTTAAAATAGTTATAAACTTTTTTTATTGTGGAGATATTTAAAATATGTGTTTAGCCATTTCATTTTTAAACGCTTATATTTGTGCCTAAATTACATTTAACT
>CAMDPE010000181.1 GCA_945903795.1 Lutibacter flavus
GGGGGCTAGTGGGCCTTCAATTTTATGCATCGCATACTCTGTAATGGCGGTGATGGTCAATGACGGATTTACGCCCGGATTTGCAGAAATCATAGAACCATCGCAGACAAACATATTTTGATAGCCGAAAACCCGATTATTTTTGTCGATAACACCTTTGGAACTGTCATCACCCATCACCGCGCCACCCAAAATATGCGCAGTGGTTGGCGTTCCCAGCAAAACATCGACAAAATTTCCGAAAGGAATTCCGTTGACTATTTTGCCGTATTTTTTGCTTAAATGAAATGCTTCAGGAATAATTCCTGATGGTATTGGCCCATTTTCAGGCACCGTTTTCATTTTTGTGATTTTTCCTAATTTTAATCTGATAGTACTGTCAACCGATTGCATAAATAGCAAGACAGACGTGCGTTTCGAATAATTTTTGGCAAAAACAGTTTTCAGCAATTTTATGGGGAATTTGAGCAATAAAAACAGCACACCCAAAAGTCGCAATACTGCATATTTATTAAAGATAACCGGAATGGTCATTGTTCGGAAAAAAGCAGAACCTACGCCATATCGCACGGGTTCTAAATGTGAATTTTCACTGGTTTGTAAAATAGAGCCAATGGCAATTCCTTTGGAAAAATCCTTAAAATTTTTATTGGTTGAAGTCACCAGCATTAAAGATTCGTTGTTGGTTCTTATTGCGCATCCAACCATTTCCGACAAATTTGGCAGCGATTTCTTTTTCAGTTTTAAAAGCAAAGGCACCGTACCCACAACGCCGCCTGAAAAAATAATGCCTTTTGTGGTAACAGTGGATTTTTCTTTTTTTCCGATACTTGAAATAAATTCAATTTTGTAACCATCAGCACCATTTTTTTCTCCCAAAACTGTCACATCGACCACTTCTTTTTCGGCCAAAATTTCTGCACCCAACTGTTGCGCCAAATACAAATAATTCTTATCCAACGTGTTTTTTGCATTGTACCGGCAACCCGTCATACAAGCACCGCAAAAAACGCATCCGGTTCTGTCGGGACCTTTTCCTTCAAAATATGGATCTTCTACCGTTCTTCCTGCCTCCCCAAAATAAACTGCCACATTTGTCGCTTCAAAAGCATTTTCTTTACCTATTTCATTGGCCAATTTCCGCAGGGTTTCATCTGCTTCAAAAAAGGAAGGATTTGTTGCCGCACCCAGCATTTTATAAGCGGTTTCATAATGCGGTTTCAGCGCTTCTTCCCAATTGTTTAAAGCGGCCCAACTTCCCGAAGTGAAAAAATTTGATTTGGGAACTGGCAGTGTATTGGCATAAGTCAGTGATCCGCCGCCAACGCCAACGCCCGATAAAACGGTCACGTGGTTTAAAAAAGTCATTTTAAAAAACCCAAACAACTTCATATTTGGCTGCCACAACCACTTTTTTAGATTCCAGTTGGTTTTTGGAAAATCTTTCCCTGTAAACCACTTGCCTTTTTCAATCACCAGAACTTTGTAACCTTTTTCTGAAAGTCGCAAAGCACTTACCGATCCGCCAAATCCGCTGCCAATAATCACATAATCAAAATCCGGTTGTGCCATTTTTTTAATTCATCAATATAAATTCAAAAACGAATATACACAATTATCCGAATTCACAATTTATATAACATTGCCAATTTGTCACCTTTCGCACTTTGGTATTTTTTTTGACTATAACACAAGGTAAAATATAAATCAAAAACTAAAAGATATGGCAAAAGGAAGTATTAAGGTAACGGCTGAAAATATTTTTCCCATTATTAAAAAATTCTTGTATTCTGATCACGAAATATTTTTGCGTGAGCTCGTTTCAAATGCAACGGATGCTACGTTGAAATTAAAACATTTATCCACTTTAGGTGAAATTAAGGGTGATATTGGAAATCCGATGATCGAAATAAAAGTAGATAAAGAAAAAAAGGAAATCAGGATTATTGACCAAGGTGTTGGAATGACGGGTGATGAAGTTAAAAAATACATCAACCAGATCGCTTTTTCAGGCGCTGAAGAATTTGTTGAAAAATACAAAGACAAAGTTGAAGACACAGGAATTATCGGTCATTTCGGATTGGGATTCTATTCTTCTTTTATGGTTGCTGAAAAAGTGGAGATTTTTACAAAATCATTTCAGGAAAATGCAAAAGCAGTACGATGGGAATGCGACGGAAGTCCTCAATATATCTTGGAAGATGTTGAAAGAACCGAGCGCGGAACAGAAATAGTGTTGCACATTGCCGAAGATTCCACAGAGTTTTTGGAGGAAAACCGCATTATGCAATTGCTAAATAAATACAACAAGTTTATGCCTATTCCAATTAAATTTGGAACGCGTGAAGAAACATTGCCTTTGGCTGAAGACGCACCGGAAGACGCTAAACCTGAAAAAATTACGGTCGACAATATTGTAAACAACCCAAATCCGGCTTGGACAAAAAATCCGACCGAATTAACCGAAGAAGATTATGCCGATTTTTACAGGGAATTGTATCCGATGCAATTTGAAGAACCCTTATTTAACATTCATTTAAATGTTGATTATCCGTTCAATTTAACCGGAATTTTATATTTTCCAAAACTGACAAAAAATATTGATCAGGCAAAAGACAAGATTCAATTGTATCAAAATCAAGTATTTGTAACCGACAATGTGGAAGGAATTGTACCCGACTTTTTACAAATGCTTCGTGGTGTGATTGATTCTCCGGATATTCCTTTGAACGTTTCCCGTTCGTATTTACAAACTGATGCTGCCGTTAAAAAAATAGCGAGCTACATCACGCGAAAAGTTGCTGATAAATTGATCAGTTTGTTCAAAAATGACCGCAAGGCTTTTGAAGAAAAATGGAACGACATCAAAATAATTATTGAATACGGAATGCTTTCCGAAGATAAATTCTTTGAAAAATCTGACAAATTTGCGTTGTATCCAACAGTTGACGACACGTATTTCACTTTTGAGGAATTAGAAGAAAAAATCAAACCGCTTCAAACAGATAAGGACAATAATCTGGTTATTTTGTATGCATCAAACGTAAAAGCGCAACACAGTTACATTGATGCCGCAAAAGAAAAAGGCTACGAAGTATTGTTGTTGGATTCTCCGATTGTTTCCCATTTGATTCAAAAACTGGAAGGTTCAAAAGAAAACATCCATTTTGCACGTGTTGATGCTGATCAAATTGACAATTTAATCAAAAAAGACGAAGTCAAAATAAGCAAACTTTCTGATGAGGAAATAGCCGAATTAAAACCGATAATTGAAGAAGTAATTCCGACTAAAACCTATTCCGTTCAGCTGGAAGCGATGGATTCATCTGCAAATCCGTTTATCATCACGCAACCCGAATTTATGCGTCGTATGAAAGAAATGCAGGCAACTGGCGGCGGCGGATTTATGGGAATGGGAAATTTCCCCGATATGTACAATTTGGTGGTGAATACCAACAACGAATTGGTTGGAAAAATTTTGGCCACTAAAACCAAAAAGAAACAGGAAGCTTTAATTAAACAGGCGTTTGATTTGGCAAAACTTTCCCAAAACTTATTGCACGGCGAAGATTTGACCAATTTTATCAAACGAAGTTTTGAGCTGATTAAATAGCAATTCAAAATAGTTTAACAAACAATTAGTAAAATGCCTCAATAGTTATTGGGGCATTTTTTATTACTTTTATCACTTATTAATAATTTACAATACTTGGCATTTTTTTTGCAGATGTCTATGAAATTAAAACTGAAAATGAACAATACCTTAAAAATATATCTTTTAACACTTTTCATAGGTTGTTTCTCGGTAAATTTATTTTCACAAATTGATGCTGGAAAATCTTCCGCCAAACCCATAAAAATGGACAATAATTCTGGTGTGCTTAAAAGCAAAACGCCCATAAAAGCCACTTTTGAAAACACAAAAACAGCGCCGCCAACACAAAATATTGATCTAAAAATTGATGAAAAGCTAAATACAAGCGCCATTGATAAAAACTTGGAACAAAACAAATCCGCTTCAAAAAATCATAACTTTTTGATGGAAACATTGCCGGAAGACAGAGACATTATCGGTAAAAAATATTGGAAAGGACAAGATGTGACCAATAAAAAACTGCAAAGCAATGTTAGTTTGGGAACGGCTAAAAGTACCACAAAAACAGTTAAAATAGAGTGTCGCGATTTTGGTTTGGTTGATGGAGACCGAATACAAATTTTCTTAAACAATAATGTAGTGAGCACCAACATTGGATTAAAAGGAAATTATTTTGTGGTGTACCTCAATTTAGAAGAAGGCTTTAACAGAATAGATTTTCAGGCATTAAACCAGGGATATTCGGGTCCGAACACTGCAGAAATGATTGTTTATGACGCTATGGGAAACATCATCTCGTCTAAAGAATGGAATTTGGCAACCGGCGAAACTGCCACGCTTGGCATCATTAAAAAATAAAGAGATTATGGTTTTAGCCGCATCTGGGGTTATTTTACAAGACAAAAAAATACTGTTGTTGCAACGTTCACATTACACAGAAAATTATGCGGAATGTTGGGGTTGCCCGGGAGGAAGAGCCGAAGCAGGCGAAACCGCCGAGCAAAACGTGATACGGGAAGTAAAGGAAGAATGCAATTTGGACTTTATACCTACCGAAATTATTAAAATCGGCATATGGCAAGACCGGAAATATTACAGATTTCTTGGGAATTGGACCGGCGAAATAAAAATTCAGGAACTTGAAGTTTTGGATTACAACTGGTTTTCATTTGATGAAGCTTCAAAACTGAATTTATCTTTCGATTATCGAGACATCATTGAATTGCTATACAAGAACCGCCAATTATTATAAAACATTATCTACATACTTCATTCACATATTGTCCCAAAAGGCATTGAAAATATTCGGCTGCAAAATTATGCGCCAACAATTTTTAACGATTTTATTCCGTCAAACGCAGGCATAAAAAAGGCCATCAAACGCGGACAAATCTTAATCAACGGTAAAATTCCAGAAACAGGAACTTATGTGCAGTTTGGCCAGACAATCGATTTGTTGGAAACACCGCAGTCACAGCCAAAAATATTTGAACTGCCTTTAGAAATTTTGTTTGAAGACCATCATATGGCAGCGATTCATAAACCAGCCGGATTTTCAGTGAGCGGAAACGCCTATAAAAACATTTACAATGCCCTGCCATTTAATTTGCGTAAAAGCTCAGAATCCGATGCACTTCCCTGGCCAACGCCAGTACACAGATTGGACAATCAGACCTCTGGAATATTACTGATAGCCAAAACAAAAACTGCACAAATTGCATTGGGAAACCAATTTGAAAATCATACCATTCAAAAAAAATATTGCGCGGTGGTGATTGGTAAAGTGCTTAAAAACGGGAAAATAAAAACACCAATTGAAGACAAAACTGCCGAAACAGATTTTAAAGTTATCACTGTTGTAAACTCTTTAAGATTTCAACATTTAAGTCTTTTAAACGTGTTCCCAAAAACCGGAAGAACACATCAAATACGAATTCATTTAGCAAGTATTGACCATCCAATTTTTGGCGACAAATTATATGTGGAAGAAAAAATGCTTCACAGGGGAAAAGGACTTTTTTTGTGCGCAAAGGAAATTTTGTTTCTGCATCCAAAAACTTCAGAAGAAATCAACTTAAAAATTGAAATTCCGCATAAATTTGAATCTTTACTTAAAAGGGAGCAAAGACGCTGGGGAAATTATAACAAAAGTTAAATGCCTGCCGGCAGGCAGGCATTTATATGTTAGATGTTATTTGTTGAAAGTTAATAAAATCAAACTCCCTTTCCTTCGGAAAAGCCTGTCCCGTTCTAGTACGGGAGGCTGGGGATAGGATTCTTACATAAACAAATCATTCAGCACTTTTGCCAAACGAATTCCTCCTTTTTGAAGTTGTGAACGCACAGTTTCAAAATTTTCATAAGAATAGTTATAGCTTAATTTTTCGCCAACTGTAACAGATTCGTATGCTTTCACCGCGAATGTTTGCGTTTCATTCACCCAATCAACGATATTGCCTTTTTGTAAAAACTTCACTTGTTCTTTAGAAATTTTATTGGCATTGTCGGTAAGTTCGGTATAAGTCATTTCAAAACCGTCAATCATTTTTGAATCCCAAACCGAATGTAAATTGGTTCCGCTGCCAAACCACTGAACCTGAATGTCATTTCCGCCTTTATCTTCAGCTCTTCCAACGTGCATCGGCTGATGTAGATCGCCCATAAAATGCACCAATAATTTCAAATAGAATGCTTTGTCTTCTTTGCTTGAATTTTTATCTAAAATAACGGCTTTGCATTTTTCAATTCCTGTGACCATATCGCCTTCCGGATTTTTTTCAGAATCTTCATATTTAACGCCAAAAGGCATATTCACATAATGCATCACATTGAAATTTCTATAACGGCTATCCGATTTTATGTCGTCCCCAAAAGTGGAAACCAATGCCAGACTTTGTCCGTCCAAAATTTTATTTATTTCGCGATTTGCCTTTGTACTTGTATAATTGGCTGCGATTTCGCCAATGGTTCTGTGACCTGTTTTTCCCCAATCTGGGTTGCCGTCATTTGCAAATAATTGTGAACTTATCAGTAAAAATACAGTTAAAATATAGCTTAATTTGAAGGTTTTCATCTTGTTTTATTTTCGGCTAAGATAAAAAATAAAGTGGGTAAAAAATTTGGAAATATTAAAAATTATTTTATATCTTTATGATATCATTTTAATATCAACTAAAACAACAAT
>CAMDPE010000182.1 GCA_945903795.1 Lutibacter flavus
TGGAAAAAATTGGAAGAAGTTGTATTGAACAATATAAAATTGTCAAGTGATGAGCGCGACATAATATTGGCTCATTTGGCAAGTATTTTAGGTAGAACTTTTGAAGAAACGCAATTGGTTCACGGAATTCTTCAAGAGAAAAATAATCCTGATAGGTTTTTTCAAATTATTTTTTGGTTGGGAACTTTGGCTATCAATGAAAAAATGCACGATTTAAAAAGAACTATCACTTTTAGTCCGGTATTGCGCGAACGTATTGGACATCACATTTACGGTGAAATGTGGGCAAATAACGTTAAAGAAGTTTTGCTAGAAAAAAAATTGATGAAACGCCCAATTCACATTATCAGCGCCAACATGCACAGCGTTATGAATTCTATTTATGCGCCGGTGGTGTTGCCAAAACAAATTATAGACAACGACACTATTTCCTTATTTGAATTGTTAAGCGATGCTGAAAATGAAGACTTGCGAGCTCAAGTGGAAGTTTATGCTGAAAAAAATGGGTTGATTTACATAAAAGACACTTCTGGAACTTATATTGATGTTCAAATTATTGATACAGAAAAAATAGACTTCAGTAAAACTAATTATAAGTTTGAAAACACACTGCCTACTGATGAAAAACCAGTGCTGATTGTTATGGATTATGCTTTTGGCGAGCAGGCTTATGAAACGATGGATGAGTTGTTGAAACCGTACACAGATGAAAACGGCAAAAACCATCACTTAAATGTAGAATCTGTTTCAATTATGGGTAAAGCCGGAATTTTAGAAGGTGTGAAAGGTGATATTATGATTCCTTCCTCGCATATATTTGAAGGTACTGCTGATAATTATCCGTTTAAAAATCAGCTTAAAAGCAGTATGTTTGACGGTTGCGGTGTTGCGGTGTTTACAGGAACAATGGTTTCCGTTTTGGGAACATCACTTCAAAATAAAGATATTTTAAAATTCTTTTATAATTCAACGTGGAAAGTGGTTGGATTAGAAATGGAAGGTGCGCACTATCAAAAAGCGATCCAGGCGGCATCAAAAATCAGGGGGAATATTTCTGAAAAAGTAAAAGTTCGTTATGCTTATTACGCATCAGACAATCCAATGGTTACAGGAAGCACCTTGGCTTCTGGAGGTTTGGGAACTACAGGAGTTCGACCAACTTACGTTATCACCCAAAAAATATTGGAACAAATATTTTAAGGTTTTTCAGCATAAAAAAGAGATAAAAATATGAATGTATTAATTTTAGGTTCGGGAGGAAGAGAACATGCAATGGCCTGGAAAATTTCACAAAGCGATTTGTTAACGCAATTATTTATCGCACCAGGAAATGAAGGGACCGATCAGTTGGGCACCAATATAAAAATACAGCCAACCGATTTTGAATCTATAAAAGAACTTGTTTTAGAACACGAAATTGAATTAGTGGTTGTTGGCCCCGAAGATCCTTTGGTGAACGGCATCCACGATTTCTTTTTAAACGAGCCCGAATTGAAAAATGTGGCCGTTATCGGACCGCAAAAACTGGCAGCGCAATTGGAAGGAAGCAAAGAATTTGCCAAAGAATTTATGGTGCGTCACCAAATACCAACCGCAGCCTATAAAAGTTTCACAAAAAATAATCTGGAGGAAGGCTATCAGTTTCTGGAAACCTTAAATCCGCCTTATGTGTTAAAAGCCGACGGATTGGCACAGGGAAAAGGGGTGCTAATTTTGAACAATTTACAGGAAGCAAAGGATGAATTGAAAGAAATGCTGGCCAATGAAAAGTTTGGCGTAGCAAGCAGCAAAGTGGTAGTCGAAGAATTTTTAGACGGCATCGAATTGAGCTGTTTTGTGTTGACCGATGGAAAAAATTATGTGAATTTTCCCAACGCGAAAGATTATAAACGCATTGGTGAAGGCGATAAAGGATTGAATACTGGTGGTATGGGCGCAGTTTCTCCGGTGCCTTTTGCTGATGAAGTATTTATGAAAAAAATTGAAGAGCAAGTGATAAAACCAACGGTGGAAGGCTTGCAAAAAGACAACATTCCGTACAAAGGTTTTATTTTCTTCGGAATCATTAAAGTGGGCAACGAGCCCAAAGTCATTGAATACAAATGCCGCATGGGCGATCCGGAAAGTGAAGTGGTCATTCCAAGAATAAAAAGCGATTTTTTGGAATTACTGATCGCTGCCGGAAAAAATGAACTGCATACCAAAACCATTGAATTTGTAAGTGAAAGCGCCTGTACCGTGATGTTGGTTTCTGGCGGTTATCCGGAAAACTATGAAAAAGGAAAAGTTATTTATGGGTTGGATAATGTGGAAGGCTCCATCGCATTTCACGCCGGCACCACCAATAAAAATAACGAAGTGGTTACCAACGGCGGACGTGTTTTGGCAATGACATCTTTTGGAAGCGATTTTAAGGAAGCCCTAAAAAAATCGTATCAGAACATTGAAAAAATTTGTTTTGACAAGATGAATTTCAGAAAAGATATTGGTTTTGACCTCTAAAAAAAAATTCTTGTTGCGCCCTTAAATTGGGGATTGGGACACGCCACGCGCTGTATTCCCATTATTAACGCTTTGTTAAAAGCCAATTACGAACCTGTTTTGGCAAGTGATGGTGACGCCTTGCTGTTGCTTCAAAAGGAATTTCCTTTATTAGAAAGTGTTGAATTGCCTCCTTACAATATCTGTTATCCAAAAAATGGGAAATACCTCACATTTAAGCTGCTTCTGCAACTTCCTCACATCATTTTAGCCATTAAAAAGGAACGAAAAAGGGTTTCTGAACTAATTGAAAAAGAAAACATTGCCGGAATTATTTCCGACAACCGATTTGGCGTTTACAGTAAAAAAGTGCCTTCAGTATATGTCACACATCAATTAAATGTGTTGTCGGGGTTAACCACTTTTGTCACTACAAAAATTCATCAGCAATTCATCAGGAAATTTGATGAGTGCTGGATTCCGGATATTGAAGAAAATTCAAATTTTTCGGGAGATCTGGGTCATTATAAAAATCCAGGTTTCAACGTAAAATACTTGGGAATTTTAAGCCGATTTCAGCCAAAAGAAATCGAGATTAATTACGATTTATTGCTGTTGCTTTCTGGTCCGGAGCCTCAAAGAACCTTACTTGAAAATAAATTATTAAAGGAATTGCAACATTTTAAAGGACGTATTTTAATGGTTCGGGGTGTTTTTTCTTCTGCTGAAATTACCGCGCCAGGCAATTTCAAAATAGTTAATTATTTATTGGCCAATGAGCTGGAAAAAGCCATAAATCAAAGCAATTTGGTGATTGCCCGTTCGGGCTATTCAACCATTATGGATTTGGCAGCATTGGGAAAAAAGGCTTTTTTTATTCCCACCCCCGGACAATTTGAGCAGGAATATTTGGCGAAAATATTACAGGAAAAATTGATAGCGCCTTTTTCACGGCAAGATGAGTTTACGGCAATTAAATTAGGTAATTTAAGCGATTATTGCGGATTTGAAAAAGCCAATTCAACGGTTGATTTAAACCTTTTCAAACTTTTCTAGCGTGAATGAGAATGTAGATCCTCTTTTAAACTCACTCACCACAAATATAGCTTCATCATGTGCTTCAATAATGTGTTTTACAATGGCCAATCCCAATCCCGATCCGCCTTGCTCTCTTGATCTGCTTGAGTCTACCCTGTAAAAACGTTCAAAAATTCTTGGTAGGTGCTTGGCTTCAATGCCTTCGCCATCATCTTTAACTTTAACAAGCAGTTTATCTTTATTAAGGGATTCAATACTTACGGTAGTGGTGCCATCAATTTTACCGTATTTTATGGAGTTTACCAACAAGTTTGTGAGCACTTGTTCAATCCGTTCCTCATCTCCGATAGCCATAATTGGAAACCTGTATTTTTTATTGAAAACCAAGGAAATATTTCTCTTTTTGGCTTTCATTTCAAGCAACTCAAACACATTTTGAACCAGTTCAATCACATCAAAAGGTTCTTTGTTCAAATGTAAATCGGCCGATTCCAGTTTAGAAATCATATCCAAATCTTTCACAATTGCAATAAGCCTTTCAACACCTTTGTTGGCTCTTTTTATATATTTTTTACTGATTTTTTTATCGTTGATGGCGCCATCCGACAAGGTTAATAAATAACCCTGAACGGTAAACAAAGGCGTTTTTAATTCGTGCGAAATATTTCCCAAAAATTCCCTTCTGTAGTCTTCTCTTAAATTTAAATTTTTTATTTGAAGTTGTTTGCTTTTTGCAAATGTTTGAACGTCTCTTGAGAGGCTTTCAATATCAGTGGTAATAGGTGTTTTGTTAAAATCTGAAGTATCTAAAATAGAAACACTGTCGTATATTTTTTTGATGCGCTGATAAATAAATTTCTCAAGCCGATATTGGGTTATTAAAAAGGAAAAAGTAAAAACAACAGCGATATAAAGAAGTAAATAAGAAAAGTTAAGCGACATGCTCAATAAAAAATAAGCCAGTAAAATAAGCGCAATCGATGTAAAGATGGTGATAAAAATCGATGTCCAAAAAGCAAAATAATATGTTTTTTTAATCTTCATCAATCACAAATTTGTACCCAACGCCTTTTATGGTTTTAAAATTATTGTCGCCCAATTTTTCTCGTAATTTCCTGATATGAACATCAATGGTTCTTCCGCCAACAACAACTTCATTTCCCCAAACCTGATTCAAAATATCATCACGTTTAAACACTTTTCCCGGTTTTGATGCCAACAATGCAAAAAGTTCAAATTCTTTGCGGGGAAGCGATAGTTTTTCGCCATTTTTAACAATCACATATTCTTCCCGGTCAATAATAAATTCGCCAATAGCTGTTTTTTCTGAATCAGCAGAAGTTACATCATCAACTCTGCGCAAGAGCGCTTTAATTTTACTGATGAGTACTTTAGGTTTTATGGGTTTGGTGATATAATCATCTGCGCCAACTTCAAAACCCGCCATTTGGGAGTAATCTTCGCTGCGTGCCGTAAAAAAAGTGATTAAAACATTTTCCAATCCCTTGGTTGCCCTAATTTTTTCGCAGGCTTCAATACCATCCATTTCAGGCATCATAATGTCTAAAATAATTAAATGAGGCGTGTGTTTTTTTGCACTTTCAACAGCTTCAATTCCATTTTTGGCAGTATAAATTTTATAGCCTTCATTTTTAAGGTTGTAACCAACAATTTCTAAAATATCCGGTTCATCATCAACCAACAGTATTTTAATCTCTGAATTTTTCATACTAGGTGCTATTTAAATCATAAAAGCAGTCAAAAGTAGTCATAATTTATTTTTACAATGCAAAAGATAACCATAATTTAAAATTATAACATTAAGATAACATAAACCTTACAATAGCTTAATTTTTATTACATTTATCTTTAAAAAAAAGTTATGAGCACAAATATTAATTTTGAAAACATCTTGTTTTTGGATATTGAAACCGTTCCGGAAGTTGAAAATTTTTCTGAATTGTCGGAAGAAAAACAGGAACTTTTCGCACAAAAAACTGCTTACCAGCGCAAAGAAGAAGTGACTTCTGATGAATTTTATGAACGCGCCGGAATTTGGGCCGAATTTGGTAAAATCGTTTGTATCTCCGTCGGCTATTTTGTCAATTTTAATTCCAAAAACAGAACTTTTCGCGTCACTTCTTTTTTTGGAGATGAAGAAGCGGTAATTTTAAACGGATTTAAAAAGTTGCTGGAAAGCCATTTCAACAAACCCGAGCATATTTTATGCGCCCACAACGGAAAAGAGTTTGATTTTCCCTATATCGCTCGCAGAATGATCATCAACCAAATTGCTTTGCCCGAAAAACTAAATTTATTCGGAAAAAAACCCTGGGAAATTGGGCATTTGGACACAATGGAATTGTGGAAATTTGGCGATTACAAACATTACACTTCTTTAAAATTGCTCACGTTAATTTTAAATATTCCCTCGCCCAAAGACGACATCAGTGGCAGCGAAGTTTGCGGCGTTTATTACAAGGAAAAAGACGTTGCCCGCATTGCTGTTTATTGCGAAAAAGACACCATCGCCGTTGCTCAATTGCTGTTGCGATTCAACAATGAACCCTTGATTGAGGAACTAAATATTGTTCATGTATAGTTGATGCGTTTAATTGTTGATTTGTTTAATCGTTTAATTCAAAATTTAGAATTCATCATTCAAAATTGTCAATTTAATCTTCCAACATAGAAGAAAGTTCAAACCAACGACCTTCTTTTTGATCGATTTTTTGATTAATTTCCTGAAGTTTTGCAGACAGTTCATTGATTTCTTCCACAGAAAGCGTTGTATCCAAAAACTTGGCTTCAATGGCGCTTTTTTGTGTTGTTAAAGCTTCAATGTCGCCTTCAATATTGTCAAATTCCTTTTTTTCTTTAAACGACAATTTCGATTTGTTGTCTGATTTTATTCTTGAATCTGTGTTTTTTACCGCCGTATTTTCTTCCGCAGGTTTTGAATCTTCATACACTTTGTAATCGGTATAATTTCCAGGGAAATCTTCAATAACGCCATCGCCTTTAAAAACAAAAAGATGGTCCACAATCTTGTCCATAAAATACCTGTCGTGAGAAACCACAATCAAGCAGCCTGGAAAATCGAGTAAAAATTCTTCCAATACGTTTAAGGTCACAATGTCCAAATCAGTTGTGGGCTCATCCAAGA